>NZ_JAJCGR010000019.1:0-73700 GCF_020553125.1 Blautia sp. MSK20_18 | reverse complement strand
CTATGACCCTCTGCTTGTAAGGCAGATGCTCTCCCAGCTGAGCTAAGATCCCATAACAGTTGTTCGTCTTAGGAACTCTTCCGTTCCGCAACTCGCTTTGCTATTATATAATGGTTTGTGACTTGTGTCAACAGTTTTTTTCACTTTTTTTAATTTTTTAAAAAATATATGCTTTTTTGTATTTTTACAGTGGCAGGGAGGTCTGAAATCCCCTGCCACTGTAAGGATGTTATGGGCAAAGTATTGCCCATAACTTGATACTCCCGGATTGCTCCGCTGCACGCAGCTCACGCAATCCTCAAACATTCGGAATCCGCTAATTTACTACGTAAATTGCTACTTCCTCATGTTTGGCGGGGTCCAAGTTCAAAAGTCTTATCGTGCAAGCACGAACGACTTTTTGACCTTTTCCCCCTGGTATTATCTGAAGTACTCAACACCAGATTCGAAAATCTTGATATCCTGCTCTCCGTAGATATTGACAGCCACGCCTGCGTCACGACGCTCACTGTGTGCCATCTTTCCGAGAACACGTCCATCCGGGCTTGTGATACCCTCGATGTTCATATAAGAGCCGTTTACGTTAAACTCACCCTCATATCCTGTCTCATCTACCGGTACATACTCTGTTGCGATCTGTCCATTTTCCTTGAGTTTCTTCAGCCACTCATCGTTTGCGACAAAACGTCCCTCACCATGAGAAGCCGGATTACAGTATACGCCGCCAAGCTGTGCTTTCTGAAGCCATGGAGACTTGTTGCTGACAACCTTGGTGTAAACCATCTTGGATACGTGGCGTCCGATGGTGTTGTAGGTCAGTGTCGGAGAATCCTCTTTCTGTCCGCAGATCTCACCGTACGGTACCAGTCCCAGTTTGATCAGTGCCTGGAATCCGTTGCAGATACCAAGAGCAAGACCGTCACGCTCATTGAGGAGCTTCATAACTGCCTCCTTGATCTTCTCGTTCTGGAACGCGGTAGCAAAGAATTTCGCGGATCCGTCCGGCTCATCTCCGGCTGAGAAGCCGCCCGGGAACATGATCATCTGTGCCTGATCGATGGCTTTCTCAAAGAGCTCTACAGAATCATGGATATCTTCTGCTGTAAGGTTCTTGAATACCTTTACGTCTACCTCGGCGCCTGCTCTCTCAAATGCACGGGTGCTGTCATACTCGCAGTTTGTTCCAGGGAATACCGGAATAAATACACGCGGTTTTGCAACCTTATGTTTGCATACATAGATGCTGTCTGCTTTGTAAAGGGAACCGTCATCTGCCTTGACGTCCTCGGTTCCTGCTGCTGTTTTAAATACATTCTCCAGAGTTCCTTCCCATGTGGAAAGCGCCTCTTTCAGAGTGATCTCTGTATCACCGTAGGTGAACTTCGCATTATCCGTAACCTCACCGATCACAGTATAGGTAATGGCAAGCTCACCGACTTTTCCATCCGGAACCTCACAGATGATATCGCCGAATGCCGGAGCAAAGAAATCTCTTGGATCAAGGTTATGCTCGATTTTTACACCCATGCCGTTACCAAAGGCCATCTTGCTGACTGCAGCAGCGATTCCATGACGGTCAAGTGCATATGCGGAGATCACACGGCCTGCCTGGATATCCTGGTGTAATTTATCATACTGCTCCATAAGAGCCGGGTAATCCGGAAGATCATAGGAATCCTTCGGTGCACGGAGCCATACCAGCTTGCTTCCTGCTTTTTTGAGCTCCGGTGTGATCACATCTTTTACCTTTGCAACATCCACTGCGAAGGACACCAGTGTCGGAGGAACATCAATGTCATTGAAGGTTCCGGACATACTGTCCTTACCGCCGATGGAAGGAAGGCCGAATCCGATCTGTGCCGCATAAGCACCAAGCAGTGCGGAGAACGGCTGGCTCCATCTCTTAGGATCTTCTGTCATACGACGGAAGTATTCCTGGAAGGTGAAACGGATCTTCTTATAGTCACCACCGGTTGCAACGATCTTGGCAACAGACTCGGTTACTGCGTAGGTAGCTCCATGATACGGACTCCATGAGGAAAGGTATGGATCAAAGCCGTAGCTCATCATGGTAACAGTCTCTGTTTTTCCGTTCTGTACCGGAACCTTTGCAACCATGGACTGTGTCTCTGTCAGCTGATATTTGCCACCGTGAGGCATAAATACACTGCCTGCGCCGATGGAGCCGTCAAACATCTCCACAAGACCCTTCTGTGAGCATACATTCAGGTCAGCAAGAGTATCCATCCATTTTTTCTTTACATCTGTTACATCCGGACGTTCCTCGAAAAGATTTCCGTCCTTTGACGGGATCTCAACCTCAACGGAGGTCTCCTGATGTGCACCGTTGGTATCCAGGAATGCACGGGAGATATTTACGATTTCTTTTCCTCTCCAGTTAAGGACAAGGCGTGGCTCCTCCGTTACAACTGCAACCGGAATTGCCTCGAGATTCTCTTCATTTGCAAATTTCAGGAAAGTATCCACATCTTTCGGGTCAACTACAACAGCCATACGCTCCTGAGACTCAGAGATAGCGATCTCAGTGCCGTCAAGACCTGCGTATTTTTTCGGAACCTTGTCGAGGTCGATCTGAAGTCCCGGTGCCAGCTCGCCGATGGCAACGGAAACACCGCCTGCGCCAAAGTCGTTACATTTCTTGATGATATGGCTGACTTCCTCTCTGCGGAACATTCTCTGGATCTTACGCTCGGTAGGCGCGTTACCTTTCTGCACCTCAGCGCCGCAGACCTCGATGGAAGCCTCTGTGTGGACCTTGGAGGAACCGGTTGCACCGCCGATACCGTCACGGCCGGTACGTCCGCCAAGAAGGATGATGATATCTCCAGGGTCGGAATTTTCACGGATAACCGCACGTCTCGGAGCCGCACCCATAACCGCACCGATCTCCATACGTTTTGCAACGTAGTCCGGATGATAGATTTCTTTTACAGCACCGGTTGCAAGACCGATCTGGTTTCCGTAGGAGCTGTAGCCGTGGGCTGCGCTGCGGACAAGCTTCTTCTGCGGAAGTTTACCCTTCAGAGTTTCCTTTACGGATACGGTAGGATCTGCTGCACCTGTCACACGCATTGCCTGGTATACATAGGTACGTCCGGAAAGCGGATCACGGATGGCTCCGCCAAGGCAGGTTGCCGCACCACCAAAAGGCTCGATCTCCGTCGGATGGTTGTGTGTCTCGTTCTTGAAGTTGATCAGCCACTCTTCTTCTTTCCCGTCCACGTCCACCGGTACCACGATACTGCAGGCATTGATCTCATCAGACTCTTCCTGGTCTGCAAGCTTGCCTTCTGCTTTCAGTTTCTTCATTGCCATAAGTGCAAGATCCATCAGGCAGACAAACTTATCATCACGGCCCTTGTACATATCCTTATGGGCATCCAGATATTCTTTGTATGTTTTTTCAATAGGAGTCTTATAATCACCTTCGTCAAACTTCACGCTGGTAAGCTCTGTGGAGAAAGTAGTATGACGGCAATGATCAGACCAATAGGTATCCAGAACACGGATCTCTGTCATGGAAGGATCGCGTTTCTCTTCATTTCTGAAATAATTCTGGATATGCTGGAAGTCCTTAAATGTCATGGCGAGGTTCAGAGAAGCGTACAGCTCCTTCAGATCAGCCTCAGCCATATCCTTGAATCCGTCAAAAATCTTCACATCCTCAGGATCCGGGAATACTGTTACCAGTGTTTCCGGCTTCTCAAGACCTGTCTCACGGGAATCCACAGGGTTGATGCAGTGATGTTTGATTGCCTCAAACTCTGCATCTGTAACGTTTCCTTCGATTACATAAGTAGTTGCTGAACGGATGATCGGTGCTGCATTCTCATCCAGGAACTGTACACACTGCACTGCAGAATCGGCTCTCTGGTCAAACTGTCCAGGAAGGAATTCTACGGAAAATACACGTGCGCCCTCTGCCACATCAAATTTTTCAAGATACAGATCATCTACCGGCGGCTCTGCAAATACGGTCTTGCAGGCTTTCTCAAATACTTCATCGGAGATATTCTCCACGTCATAACGGATCAGCTCACGGACTGCTGTCACAGTGCTGATACCAAGATAATGTTTGATCTCATGTTTCAGTTCCTTTGCTTTTACTGCAAAGGCAGGTTTCTTTTCTACATACACACGTCTTACGTTGCTCATAGAAGGCTCCTTTCTCTATATCCGATAATAAGGATGGTAAACGTGCAGAAAGCATTTCAGTCTTTCTTTTCTGCTGAAAATATAGTATCATAGGAAATATCATTAGTAAAATTAATATATCTTATATCATTTATAAGCGGAGGATTTTTCACATATGGATATCAATCTTGAACTTTACAAAGTGTTTTATTACGTGGCCACGACGCTGAGCTTTTCGGAGGCTTCCAGACAGCTTTTTATCTCACAGTCTGCAGTAAGCCAGGCCGTCAAAAACCTTGAAAAAAAGCTGGGCCATACTCTGTTTGTGCGCAGCACCAAACGGGTCATCCTGACTCCGGAGGGAGAGCTTCTTCTCCAGCATGTAAAGCCGGCCCTTTCCATGCTAAACGAGGGAGAGGCTGTCCTTTCCGGAGAAGGAAATCTTACCGGTCAGCTGCGGATCGGTGCCAGCGATACTCTGTGCCGCTATTTTCTCATCCCCTATCTCCGCCGTTTCCACAAGGATCATCCGGAGGTACGGATCAAGATCATCAACAGTACCTCCATCGGATGTGCGGAGCTTCTGGAAAACGGCCAGGCTGAGCTGATCGTCACCAACTACCCGAATTCCCGGCTTTCAGCCCACACCAAGCTTCAGACTGTGCTGGAATTCCGGGATATCTTCGTGGCAAATCCGGACTATTTCACCATGGGCAAATCGCCTCTTTCCATGGAAAATCTTCTGGATTATCCCATCCTGATGCTCGCTCCAAAGAGTACCACCAGCGAATATCTTCATCAGGTGTTTGCAGCCCAGGGACTGAAGCTGCTGCCGGAGGTTGAACTGAACAGCAACGATCTGCTGATCGATCTTGCAGAGATCGGACTTGGTATTGCCTGTATCCCGGATTATATGCTCCGCAACCGTCCGGGTCTGGAACCTGTCCATCTGAAAACACCTCTGCCCGCAAGAAGTGCCGTGATCGCTCATCATGAAGCACTGCAGCTTTCCCAGGCTGCCCAGTGCTTTCTTAAATATTTTTCCCAGATCTGATACGATCAAGTTCCTGCCGCTTACTGCTTTTCGCGATCGAAGCAGGATACTTCCCTGATTCAGTAAAAAAAGCCACCGGAATCTGCCATAAGGTTATTACGATCCTTATGTACTCAATTCCGGTGGTCTTTTCTGTTATTGATATCGGTCAGATATTATTCTTATTACTTACGCTTCAGCCTTCGGCATCACGTCTGCTGCCGCAGTGATATACTCATTCTCGATCTTACTGAACAGACCGCTGTCTGCAAGCTCTGCAAGCTTCACGTCAATCGGCATCTTGCCCAGGACCGGAACCTTCAGTTCTGCAGCGATCTCATCGATATGGCTCTCGCCAAAGACCTTGATCTCTTTTCCGCAGTCCGGACATTTCACATAGCTATAGTTCTCCACGATTCCAAGGACCGGAACCTTCATCATATCAGCCATGTTATAGGCCTTCTTGACGATCATGCGGACCAGATCCTGCGGAGAAGTAACGATCACGACACCCTCGATCGGCAGGGACTGGAATACTGTCAGCGGAACATCTCCGGTTCCTGGCGGCATATCTACAAAAAGATAATCCAATTCACCCCAGATCACATCACTCCAGAACTGTTTTACCATATTTGCAAGGACCGGACCTCTCCAGATCACCGGTGTCTCCTCATCCGGGAGAAGAAGGTTTACAGACATAACCTCGATTCCGTTTGCAGTTGGCATCGGATATATCCCATTGTCACTGCCCTGTGCATTGCCCTTGATGCCATACATCTTCGGGATGGACGGACCGGTGATATCAGCATCCATAATGCCCACTTTATATCCCTTGGAAGCCATCAGGTTTGCCAAGGAGCCTGTTACGAAGGATTTACCCACGCCTCCCTTTCCGCTGACAACTCCGATCACATGTTTTACGTCAGAAAAAACATTTGGTTCTGCCATGAGGCTCTGGGGCTGTTTCTGTCCGCAGCCTTCACAGCTTGATTTGTTGCAGGATGTATTGCTACACTCTTTTGCCATAATAGATTCCTCTCATTCTTTGTATTTACACAGACAGAACTGGCTCTCTGTCCGTGTATTTTTCTCATTCACGATCTCTCATGAACTCCTTACCTTACTTCATAAATCTGTCGATCGCTTTTTCCAGTTCCTTGATAGCATCCCTGTCTCCATGCTCCACTGCATCCACGATGCAGTGTTCTATATGATCCTGCAGGATGATCTTGCCTGTATTATTGATCGCAGATTTTACGGCTGACAGCTGGATCAGCACTTCGCTGCAGTCACGTCCTTCCTCCACCATACGCTTAATGGATTCCATATGCCCGATGGCCCTGGAAAGTCTGTTGAGTACGGCCTTGGTCTGTGCGTGGCTGTGATGATGAGGATGTGTGCCATCGTGAGTATGCACATGTTCCTGTTCCCCGTGGGTATGTTCAAGAACGGTTCCATCCTCGAGAACGTGCACATGTGTTTCTTTCATGTGTATTTCCTCCTTCAGATCTCCGTGAAAGAACAGCGCTGCCGGATCATAGATGTCTGAATGTCAAAAATGATGGTTCCGTCTTCCATTACTGTCTTCTCGTAGGAGACATCCTTCCCCTGAAATTTCTGTTTCACATACGCTTCCGGATCTGCAATCTCCACTTCTTCCACAAATACATCACGCATCTGATTTCTCGGACATTTGTTAAAAATTTCCCAGATTACTTCGTACTCTTTCATCTGTGCCTGTTCCTTTCTTAGTCATCCTATCCATTATAATAATTTTATGTTTTTTTGTCAAAAATAATTGCACTCACGCAAATATTGTCGTATGATACATATTAAAAATATTACTGCTCTGTCCGTGGGCAGTAAACATATATTAATGTGATAAATCAAAGGAGATAAATTTCATGCAGCTTTTAAAAGACAGAATTCTGACAGACGGCGTAGTAAAAGAAGGAAATATTTTAAAAGTGGACAGCTTCCTGAATCATCAGATGGATATTGACCTGATCAACGAGGTCGGCAAAGAATTCAAGAAACGTTTTGACCACTGTCCAATCACCAAGATCCTTACCATCGAGGCTTCCGGTATCGGTATTGCCTGTATTGCGGCACAGTATTTCCATGTACCGGTTGTATTTGCCAAGAAAGCACAGAGTGTGAACCTTGACGGCGAGATGTACACCACCAAGGTAGAGTCTTTCACCCACAAGAAAGTTTACGATGTGATCCTTTCCAAGAAATTTCTCGGACCGGAAGATCACGTACTCCTGATCGATGATTTTCTTGCCAATGGCTGTGCACTTCTCGGTCTGATCGACATCGTTAAGAAATCCGGCGCAACTCTTGAAGGAGCCGGAATCGTTATCGAAAAAGGCTTCCAGTCCGGCGGACAGACCATCCGTGACATGGGTATCCATCTGGAATCCCTTGCTATCATTGATTCCATTGCTGATGGCAAACTTACTTTCCGTGAATAAGATTTATCATAAAAAATACTCCTGGAAACTTATATACATTGTTTCCGGGAGTATTTTTATTTTTATCACAGCCAGATCATGATATCATTTCTGATCTATGCATCTGCACCCTTTTCCGCTTTCTCTGAAGGTGTCGGAGTTACTGTTTCCTCCGGTGTCGGTGTTCCGGAAATTTCCGTTTCTTCCTTTTCCGATGAAGCCGATGCAGCTTCCGGTGTATTTTCATCTATATCCGGTTCTTCCGTCACCGTAGCTTCCGATGTCACTGTCGGCGTTGGTGTGGCAGTTGCCTCCGGCATGATCTCTTTTTCTTCATAATATCCGTCATCCACAAGCATCTGATAATTATCTGCATCGATCAGCTGGATATCACTGGTCACAGTTCCCACGATCTTGGTCCCGTTGTCATACTGCTCATAATCGGAGATCTCCGGCTTCTCCCCTTTCAGAAGAGCATCCACCATCGTCACACAGTCATGTGCCAGTACACGGTTATCAAACAGCAGATCATCCTCAATCTTTCCCTGGATCGCAGCGGTCACTGCTTCTGCCTCACAGCCGCCTCCTGTGATCATAGGCCAACCATCCTCTCCAGACACATGTCCTGCATCCTCCAGGGCATCCACAGCCCCAAGTGCAAGGTCGTCGGCACCTGTGCAGATAATATCCGGCGCACCCTCTGTATAACTCTGAGAAAGGATCTCCGCCATATCATTCTTTGCGGTATTTCTTCCGGAACGCATCACTGCAGTATCATCAAAGGTCAGCTTTCCTGAAGTACATACCAGTGTTCCGTCGTCGAAATATTCCTGAAGCTTCTCCATCACGCCATTATAAAAGAACAGTGCGTCACGATCATCCGGAGAGCCCATAAGGAACTCAATGGTCAGAGTTTTCTTTTCTTCCCGGGCTTTCTCCAGATCCATTTTTTTTATGATGGAATCTCCCACCATTTTTCCGGCTTTTCTTGTATTAAAGGTAACATAATAGTTGACCTTATCTGTATCCATGATCAGCTGATCGTAAGAAATCACAGGGATAGATTTCTCATACACCTGCTCCAGCACATCGTTCAGGCTGTAAGCATCTGAAGGTGCGATGACAAGTGCAGAAAGCTCTTCATCGTCCAGAATGGACTGGATCTGTGATACCTGCGTATCACTGTCTTCATCTGCCCAAAATATCTCTGCATCATATCCATCATCTTCCAGTGTATTCTGAAGAGTTTCTCCATCAGCAGACCAACGGGGATCATCTGCTGATGAAGGCAGAAACACACCTACTTTCTTATCTGCTGCCGCAGTTTCTTTTGCTTCTTCTTTTTCTTCTTCCTCTGCATCATTGCTGTTTTTGGCTTTTCCTTCCGGGTCTTCAGACTCCACACTTTCATTGGCTGCCTCTGTCGCCTCTTTGTTTTTTCCACAGCCGGAAAAGGCTGCTGTAAAGACAAAAGCTCCCACAAGCAGGATTGCTGTTTTTTTCTTCATGATCAAATCTCTCCTATAAGCCTTTATAGTCCTTTGCCAGTGATTTCAGATAGTCTCTGTAGGCGGCTGCAGATTTCTTGGGTTTCAGGATACGTACACTGCCGCCCATCCCGGTCAGCCAGCCGTAGAATTTTCCATTTTCCGGAAGCTCTGCAGTTACCGTCAGATCTCCGCTATCTTTCATCTTATATTCTGCATCTGTGCCGAAAAAGTCACGCACCTCCGCCTGTACAGCTCCAGTACAGAGAAGTTTTATTTCTTTTTTTATGGTTCCGGCTGAAGCCTCAAGAAGCTTCCGGTAACCTGCCACAGAGGTCTCATGAATATCTTTAGTTTCATGAATCTCCTTAGCTTCCGCAGTCAGCCCGGGTTCTTCAGACGGCTGTTCCTCTCCGGCACTCTCACCGGCAAGATAATACCCACCCGGCCGTTCTCTTGTATAACGGATATCCATTCCAAAAGAACGTAATACCTCCACATCATCATAAATGCTCTTTCGCTCTGCACGGATTCCCTGTTTCTCAAGATTCTCAAGGATCTTCTGCATAGATATTACCCGATGCTCCCCTGTTTCCCGCAGCATTTTTTCAAGGTACAGGATCTTCGCCTTCTGATTGTTTGATTTTGCCATACTGCCCTCTTATCCTTCGTTTTTTACAAAGCGATGGAAAATATAGGAGTTTGCCTCCTGTTCCTCGCTGTCGTCCAGTTTCTCAAGTTCGATCTTTTTACCGTATTTCTTTTCCAGTGCACGGCTGATCAGAAGATCTGCAAGCTGCGGGTTCTTGGGAAGAAGCGGTCCGTGAAGATACGTACCGATCACATTTTTGTATACAACCCCTTCCTCACCGGATTGTCCGTCATTTCCGTATCCTGACAGAACCTTTCCCAGGGATCTGTTGTTTCCGATGGTGGTACGCCCTCCATGATTTTCAAAACCTACGATGGGCATATCAAAAAGATCGCTCTGCATCACAATGTTTCCAATAAGGCGGCCTTTTCCCTGCTCAGTGCTCATATCTACAAGCTTCAGACCCTCGATCATTCCCTGATCCGTCTTATAATAATTTCCAAGGAGCTGATACCCTCCACAGATTGCGATCACAACTCCATTGTCTTCCACATACGCCTTGAAATCCTTCTGGATTTCCTTCAGCTTTTCACATACCAGCATCTGTTCTCTGTCGGAGCCACCGCCAAGAAGTACGATATCCAGTTTGGAAAAATCGATTCTGTCATCCAGTTCATAAGCTATGGTTTCTGCCTCGATTCCTCTCCAGAGACAGCGCTTCATCAGACACTGGATATTTCCTCTGTCACCGTAAAGGTTCAGAAGATCCGGATATAAATGCCCTATCGTTATCTTCATTTCTCACCCTCCAGTTTCTTCAGGATATTTCTGGTGCCAAACAGCGCCGTATAATTTACAAGTACATAAAGATTGCCGCATCCATCCCCGATTCGTTTGCGGATGGCTGTCTCCACATCATTTTCCAGCATGGACGGGATATCCACATATTTCAGACGGAGGCGCATATCCTGACACCGGATACCACTGACTGTGATGGAATTGATATTGTCCCCTCCGAAAAGATCAAAATCCACATCCCAGAGCCAGGAGATATCTTTTCCATCCTGTGCATTATCATTGATCACAATGATGATATCCTTTGGTGATCCGTCCTGCATCACAGCTGAAATGTTCTGGTTAAAACCGGCCGGATTCTTGGCAAGATTCAGAACAACACTGGTGCCCTTGATCCGAAACTGTTCATTGCGTCCGTTTTCCGGATTAAACTTCCGGAGCATCTCATTAAAATGCTCCGCCTTAAAGCCTGCGGTACGAATTCCCGCATAGGCAGCCAGAATATTATACACATTATAGAATCCCTTATAATTGGCCACGATCCGTTTATCCTCCACTGTAAAGGCAATCTGATCATCCACCTTCACATCTGTGGCATCAAAGTCGATCTCCGGACGTTTAAAGCCGCATTTCGGACATCTGTAGTCTCCCAGCTGACTGTAATGATAGAAGCTGTAGATCAGCCTTTCTCCACAGCACTTACAGAACCGGCCCTCACGGATCTCGTTTGTTTTGTTCTCGATCACCGGTTTGCTGATCCCGTAGGTTACAAAAGGATTTCCGCAGTCCATGGCAAGATATGCAGACAGTGCATCATCACCATTGACAATGACCTTCATATCCGGAACCTTTTTCATCATTTCTTCCAGGATGTTCATAGTGATATCGATCTCGCCATAACGGTCCAGCTGATCACGGAACAGATTGGTCATAACCATATAATCCGGTCTGATCCTTGTGAACACATGTCTTGTGGATGCCTCATCCACCTCGATACAGGCATAATCCGCATCCAGTTTTCCGCTGAATTTTGCCCCCAATACAAAGGCTGCCACAACTCCGTTGAGCATGTTTGAACCGGTATGATTGCAGATGACCTTTTTTCCCTCTGCCTCAAGGCCTGCGCACAGCATGTTATTGGTTGTGGTCTTTCCGTTTGTTCCGCATACTACAAATATTTTTTCTCTTACCTGAGAAGAAAGCTCTTCCAGGATATCCGGACAGATCTTCATCGCGACCTTACCGGCCCAGGTCACACCCTGCCGGCCCATAAGCTTACAGACATGTCCTGTGATCTTTGCTGCCATCACAGCAATGGTTGTTCTTATTTTCATAATCTTCTGATTCCTTTGTTTTTATTTCTCTTACCACAGATCTTCCGCTGTCAGGAAATCGGTACAGATTCCTTCTGCTCCCTGCGAAATGTATCTTCTGGCCTGGTCACGGTCATTAACCGTATAAACATACAGACTGATCCCGTTTTTTTCAAAGATCTTCTCCGTTTCTTCTGACCAATACTCCCAGTATACTGTTGCTGCCGGAATTTCCTTTTCTTTACAGAAGGATGCAATATACTCCAGCTCTTCCACAGAATACTCCTGCCACAGTGAATATACATAGGAAGGAAAAGAATAGAGCATGGCCGTTCCGGGAAACATTGCTTCATTGTAGATTTCCGGAATGATCCGATCCAGCGTCTCACCGGCACCTGCATTCCTGGCAATTTCCACATAATCACTGTAATCCTCCAGTGTTCTCTGATAATTGCGAAGAGAATACTGTTTGGAATCGATCAGCACATATGCATCCGGATAATCTTTCAGAAGAAGGAAAAAATCCTCCAGTGTCATGGGGGTGTATTTCCCATATATTTTACTTTGTCTGAATTCCTTTTCTGTAAGGACTTTTTTTCCGTTGCCATCCCACTGTCCCATGGGATCGTTCCAGTTATGCCTGCAGACCCATACTCCATCGGATGTCCTGGAAAGATCCAATTCAAAAAGACGAACTCCCTGTTCATACATGAACAGAAATCCCTCTCTGGAATTCAGGTAATCCTTTCCGTCCATACCTCCCAGAGCATGTGCAATGGTCCTGTAGTCCTTCCAGCTAAATCCTCCTGATGTATTCCGGGCAGTTTCTGTTTCCGGAAAACTTCCTCCCAGAAGAAAAAGTGATACAAACAGTATTTCCAATGTCAGTATAAAACGTCGCATCATCTCAGGCAACAAAAAAATGCACAAGACGTAAAGGAAAACATTTCCTCGCTGCTTTCCTTTTTATCTTCTGCAAATTTATCATATCCGGGAACCTGTCCCAAATCATTCCTATATTGTTTCTGTCCGGTAATACCAAAAGTCCCACCGACCATGTTTATCATCCTTTCGCATACGTGTAGTCGTATTTCATACATTACCGATTGTACGCTAAAAAAGGATAATAATCAAGTTAATCCTCTTCTTCCTCGTCATATTCCTGCTGAAGCCTCAGATATTCATCATATTTCTCGTGTGCATTCCGATTATAGGATCGGGAGATCGGTATTACATGCTCTCCGATATGGAAGCTGTCATTTTCAGCTCCTGTGACCCGTTCCATATTTACTATAAAGCTCTGATGACACCGCAAAAATGTACCGTCGTCAAGCTGTTTTTCGAAGTCTTTCAGCTTACCTCTGCACTGGAGTATACTTCCGTCTGTCCTATGGAAATTCACGATATGGAGACTGCTGGTAATATAGCTAACCTGACTGTAGCGTAAAGTATACACACGGGCACGATACTGAAAATGGATCACCCGCTCATCATTCCCGTCGCTAAGTCGCTTCTTCAGTGGTTCCATTACATATTCCAAAGTTTCTTCGGTTACAGGTTTCAGTAAATAGTTATATGCAAACAGGTCAAAAGCATTTCTGTAATATTCATCGCTTCTACTCATAAAAAGCACTGCCACTGACATTTCTTTTTCACGTATCTTCCGTATTGTTTCCAGTCCGTCTACTTTCTTTGAATCAATGTTCACAAAGATTGCATCATAAGGTTTCCTTTTCTTTTCCAATTCTTCCAATAAAAGCTCGCCGCTTTTAAATATCCGAATTTCTGACCCTGGAACGATCCGCTCAAGCTGTTTGTGAAGTTTTCTCGCATCCGTCTGCATATCATCACAAATGGCAATGGTCATCATCGTCATATTTATGTATCCCCTTTTACTCCATCATTGTTACTTTTTGTTCTATATATTATACCATGATTTGTTATTCAAATTATGATATCTTAATGTAATTTATGGTCGAAAACCCACCATTTATGCATTTTTTCGAGTTTTTGGAATATTAAAAAAGGACATCTGCATTTCTGCAAATGTCCTTTAAATCGGTCAGAAGTAAATTATACAAGCTCGATAAGAACTTCCATTGCTGCATCGCCTTTACGCTGTCCGATCTTAACGATTCTTGTGTAACCACCGTTACGATCTGCGTATTTCGGAGCAATCTCGCTGAACATCTTGTCAACCATGTCAACTTCTTTTGTATTTTTCTTTCTGCCAGCGCCCTTAGCAGGAACCTCTGTTACAGGATAGAAAACTTTCATCATCTCACGACGTGCATGAAGTCTGGAAGGAGCATCTTTCTTGATCTCTTTCTGAACTTCATCGTAAACTGTTTTCTTTTTGCCGTCTACGACTTCTTTTACACGTTTTCCGTCAGCATCTTTACGAGCAACCTTAGCTGTTACTGTAACTGTCTCGAAATTGTCTTTCTCACGTACAGCCATAGCGATAAGTCCCTCAGCGATCTTACGGATCTCTTTAGCCTTAGCTTCTGTTGTCACGATCTTTCCGTGATGAAGAAGGTTTGTAACCTGATTTCTGAGAAGTGCTTTTCTCTGGTTAGATGTTCTGCTTAATTTTCTATATTTTGCCATTTTATTATCCTCCATCTGTGGGACACCAGGACATGCTTGTTCGGTCTTACTGTCCTGCTGCTGACACCCCACTCATTACTCTGTTTCCGGATTATTCCTCTGTAGGCTGGAGCTGAAGTCCCAGCTCTTTGAGTTTTGCAAGTACTTCCTCTAAGGATTTGCGGCCCAGATTACGAACCTTCATCATATCGTCAGAAGTCTTGTTGCATAATTCTTCAACCGTATTGATACCGGCTCTCTTAAGGCAGTTGTAGGAACGAACAGAGAGCTCAAGCTCATCAATGCTCATCTCCAGAACCTTTTCCTTCTCATTGTCTTCTTTCTCGATCATAACCTCTGCGGTCTTAGCATTCTCGGAAAGATCAATGAACAGGTTTAAATGCTCGCTGAGAACCTTTGCTGCAAGGCTGACTGCCTCATCCGGATCAAGTGTTCCATTGGTATATACATCCAGTGTAAGCTTGTCGAAGTCAGTTACCTGACCAACTCGTGTATTCTCTACGATCATGTTGACTCTGTCTACCGGTGTGTAGATCGCATCCACTGCGATCATACCGATCGGCATGTCATCGGTTTTGCCTTTGTCTGCACTGATATAGCCACGTCCCTTGGTAATGGTAAGCTCCATGGCCAGTCTGCAGTCTTTTCCACCGTTCAGGGTTGCGATCACCTGATCCGGGTTCATGATCTCAATATCCTGATCTGCCTGGATATCAGCTGCTGTAACAACACCTTTGCCCTCACACTCAATGTATGCGGTCTTCGGCTCATTGTCACTGCTGTGATTCTTAATGGCAAGAGATTTCAGATTCATGATGATTTCGGTCACATCTTCCTTCACGCCCGGAATGGAGCTGAATTCATGAAGTACACCATCGATCTTCACCTGGCTTACTGCAGCTCCCGGAAGGGAGGACAGCATAATTCTTCTTAAAGAATTGCCAAGGGTAGTACCATAACCTCTTTCCAGAGGCTCTACAACGAATCTTCCAAACTTCTTATCTTCGGATATTTCGGTTATTTCGATTTTTGGTTTATTGAAATCAAACACTATAAGGTTCCCTCCTTCTGGGTTAATCAACATTCGAGGGTATTACCAATTTTTATAACTGTAGACACAGTAAACAGTTACTAATTATTTAGAATACAGCTCGACGATAAGCATCTCGTTTACAGGAACATCGATCTGCTCTCTTGTAGGAAGCTCTTTAACTACACCCTTCAGGTTCTCCTGATCAACGTCGATCCACTCCGGAACAAGTCTTCCGCCAGTGATCTCAAGAATTCCTTTATATCTCTCAGAGCCTTTGCTCTTCTCTCTGATCTCAATTGTGTCTCCTGCTTTGCACAGGTAGGACGGAATGTTTACACATTTTCCGTTAACAAGTACGTGCTTGTGATCTACGATCTGACGAGCCTCTCTTCTTGTTCTGGCAAATCCCATACGGAAAACGATGTTGTCAAGTCTGCTCTCAAGCATAACCATAAGGTTCTCACCTGTCTGGCCCTGCATTCTGTCGGCTTTCTTGTAGTAGTTACGGAAAGGTTTCTCAAGAACTCCGTAGATAAATTTTGCTTTCTGTTTCTCTTTTAACTGAAGACCATACTCAGACACCTTGCGGTTTGCACGTTTTAACTGTCTTGTGGACTTCTTATCAATTCCTAAGTAAATCGGATCCAGGCCAAGGGATCTGCATCTTTTCAGAACAGGTACTCTATTTACTGCCATTTCAACTACCTCCTAATTAGACTCTTCTGCGTTTTGGTGGACGGCATCCGTTGTGAGGAACCGGAGTTACGTCACGAATGCTGGTTACTTCAAGTCCGCATGCCTGAAGCGCACGGATTGCAGCTTCACGGCCTGAGCCCGGGCCTTTTACCATAACGTCTACTGTTTTTAATCCATGAATTAAAGCAGCCTTTGTTGCAGTCTCTGCTGCCATCTGTGCTGCATAAGGGGTAGATTTCCTTGAACCTTTAAATCCAAGACCACCGGCACTTGCCCATGAAAGAGCGTTTCCTTCGTTATCTGTCAGTGTGATGATTGTATTGTTGAAGGAAGACTGAATGTGTGCCTGTCCGTGTTCAACGTTTTTCTTGACACGACGTTTTGTCGTTTTCTTTGTAACTTTTGCCATTTTAAAACTAACCTACACTTTCCTTTTATTGAAATTAATTAGTTATATCTATAAATTATTTCTTCTTGTTTGCAACAGTTCTCTTCGGTCCCTTGCGAGTTCTCGCATTTGTCTTAGTCTTCTGACCACGAACCGGGAGTCCTTTACGATGACGGATACCTCTGTAGCATCCAATCTCCTGCAGTCTCTTGATGTTAAGGGCGATTTCCCTTCTCAGATCACCTTCTACTGTCATTGTCTCATCAATAACAGCACTCAGTCTCTTAACCTCGTCATCAGTCAGATCTCTGACACGTGTGTCAGGATTAACCTCTGCTTTAGCAAGAATTTTGTCTGCGCTTGGTCTACCAATTCCATAAATGTAGGTAAGACCGATTTCAATACGTTTCTCTCTTGGTAAGTCTACACCAGCTATACGAGCCATGTACTGTTTCCTCCATTTTCTGTTTCTGAAAGTTCCGCATATCGTATGTCACTTGCTCTCGCAAGGTGAAATGGGACATATCGACCTGCCTCTTTCTTTTCTAGTTTCCTAATTGGGGTGCCTCGGTAAAACACCCAGCTGTAATTGGCGAATCACAGCCTTTCCGAAATTGCGGATCTTAACCGCTGTTGCCTCTCGGTATTAGGCAATACATGCTTATTATCTGTTCAGTAGAACAACCCTGCCGGGTGTTTCATACTGCAGCCGCACGTTTCACAAACATTCCAAAGAAGTTCCGATATGAAAATCAACCCTGACGCTGTTTGTGCTTCGGGTTCTCACAGATGATTCTGATGGATCCCTTTCTCTTAATGACCTTGCACTTCTCGCAGATCGGCTTTACAGATGATCTTACTTTCACTGGAAATCCTCCTTCCGTAAATTAGTCTCATATCTGCAGTTTCACAGGCGCACTCATACACAGTATTTGCGCGCTTGAAATATATACTAACACCTGTTTTCCTGAAATGCAAGAAAAAATTTAAAAAATTTTTGATTTTTTTTACAGGCTGTATTATAATGGGTGGCAAAGTCCGGCAGACATATGGAATCTGCCTATTTTAATGAAAGGAATCTTTACATATGCATACGGAAATGAAATATCGTTTTCTGATACATTACACCTTATCTTTTATCGGTGGATACCTGGGGCTTTATGCCATTGTGTCAAGAGCTGATCTCTTCGGCAATGCCCAGACAGCCAATCTTCTTGGTGTTGTGCGGGATCTCATAGGCAGGGATTTTTCGGATATGCTTCTGCGTGTGGGTGCGCTTCTCATATATATGGCTGCTGTTATCCTTACGGTCTGGATCCCAGAGCATTTTTCCGCAGATCTTCGTTTTATCAGTATCGGGATCGATATCTTTGCGATCCTGCTCCTGGGATTCTTTCCTTCCGGAATGTCTCCGGTTGTGGCTCTTTACCCCGTGTTCTTTGCAATGCCTTTCCAGTGGTGTACCTTCAAGGCTCCCGGCGGATATAACAGCTCCACGATCTTTTCCACCAACAACCTTCGCCAGTTCACCACAGCTGTCACTCAGTTCCTTATGAAAAAGGACAGCGCACAGTGCGATAAAGCAAAATTCTACGGAATGACGCTGCTTTCTTTTCATACAGGTGCAGCTTTGTCTCTGATCCTGTATATGACCTGCGGTCTCTCAGGCGTATGGCTCTGTCTGGTTCCTGCCTTCTATGCTGTATGGCTGATCAGTGCAGACCGGAATACCGCAGCCGATACATCGGCAGTTACCCGAAGCACAGCTTCTGACGGCAGCAGCTTCAGGAATCTTTCCTATAAGAAAAAAGAGGCCTGACTTTATTTTAGCTTTGATAAAATAAGAGGAAATGTGATCTGTTTTTACACTGTCACATTTCCTTTTTTGTTTACGCGTAAGCCCCTCTGGCGCTTACAGCTTATATGCGTTCGAAATCCAGTATCATGATTTTGAATGGCCACAAATTGATTTCATCTATATTTCTCATACTATCCTCATAACATATCAATATACTCTGTAACTTGTTTAAACATTCCACGGTATTTACATTGCGCTTACCGGGAAAATCTTTTATAATTATTCCAGAAATCATAAATCCTGCTATATATTTTTGACCGAACATGAATGGAGAATTGAAATGCCCAAAAGTATTTACGAAGATATCTATAAAGATCTGAAAATGAAAATAGAGGACAACACCTTTGCCTATCAGGAGCTTCTGCCTTCCGAAAACACTCTGATCCAGACTTACAGCTGCTCCCGCAATACTCTGCGACGTGCGGTCAGTCTTCTTGTCAGTGACGGCTATGTACAGACCATGCAGGGAAAAGGTGTCCGCAATATCTACCGTCCAAACGAGAAGACTGCTTTCACCATCGGAGAGATCGAAACCTTCAAGGAATCTGCTGCAAGGAACGGTCAGAATGCCCATACGGAGGTGGCTCTTTTTACAGAGCTTTGTATCAGCAAAAATCAGTCAGCTTACACAGGATTTCCCGCTGGTGCAGAAGTATATTATATTCAGCGTATCCATTATCTTGAAGATATCCCGCTGATCATCAACCATAATTATTTTCTGAAGGAATCCGTTCCCGGCCTTACTGCCGAGATTGCCAGTCATTCTATCTATGAATATCTGGAACAGGTGCTTCATATGACCATTGTCAACAGCAAACGTATCATGACTGTGGAAAAGGTTACAGAAATTGATGAAAAATATCTTCATCTGAATGTAAAGGATTATAACTGCGTGGCTGTGGTGTCCAGCCAGACTTATAACAGTGACGGTGTGATGTTTGAGTATACCCAGTCACGGCACAGACCGGATCATTTTCGATTTTATGATAATGCCCTGCGCCGATGAGCCAGGCTCATAACTGCTTCGCAGCTATACGGTTATGAGCAGGTGACAAATGTGGCTCACAAATATCCGCCTAGATCTGTATAGATGCTGCAGTTTCCTATTTTCCAAAATTATGTTATACTGAAACGATCAACGGAGAGAGGAAATTTTATTTTTATGAAAAAACGAGAATCTTTTAACAGCCGCTGGGGGTTCATTCTGGCCTGCATCGGGTCTGCGGTTGGAATGGGAAATATCTGGATGTTTCCCACCAGAGTTTCCCTGTATGGCGGGGGATCGTTCCTGATCCCGTATTTTATTTTTGTGGCACTGATCGGCTTTACCGGGGTGATCGGTGAGATGAGTTTTGGCCGCGGGACACGTTCCGGGCCCATTGACGCCTTCGGCATGGCCTGTGAAACCAGAGGCAGGCGAAGGCTGGGTGAAACACTGGGCTGGATACCGGTGATCGGTGCACTGGCCATGGCTATCGGTTATACCGTTGTTATGGGATGGATCTTCCGATATATGCTCGGAACCTTTACAGGATCTACCCTGGCACCGGCAGATATTGAGTCCTTTGGCGCCAAATTCGGAGGCATGGCTTCTGCCTGGGGAAATAATCTCTGGCAGCTGGCTGCTCTTGTGATCTGCATGTTTATCCTGATGTACGGCGTTGGAAGCGGCATCGAAAAGGCCAATAAAGTGATGATGCCTATCTTCTTTATACTGTTTGTGATCCTTGGCATCTATGTTGCCTTTCAGCCGGGAGCTGCTGCCGGATACCGCTATATCTTCCGCGTGGAGCCGGAAGTTCTGGCAAAGCCTTCCACCTGGATCTTCGCACTTGGACAGGCATTTTTCTCCCTGTCTGTTGCAGGCAACGGTACACTAATCTACGGATCTTATCTTCCGGACAGCGAATATATCCCTGCATCTGCTGCAAGGGTAGCACTTTTTGATACTCTGGCTGCTATGCTGGCAGCACTTGTTATCATTCCGGCCATGGCTACCACAGGTGCCAAGCTTGACCAGGGCGGTCCCGGACTTCTGTTCATCTACCTGCCGCACCTGATCAAAACCATGCCTGGCGGACGGATCATTGCCATCATCTTTTTCGTAGCTGTGTTCCTTGCAGGCATGACCTCGCTTATGAACCTTTATGAAGCTCCTATTGCCACAGTTCAGGAAAAAACAGGTCTTGGCCGGATTCCTTCCTGCATGGTGATCTCAGTGATCGGCGTTGTGGTTTCGCTTCTTATCCAGGGCATTGTTTCTGACTGGATGGATGTGCTTTCCATCTATATCTGTCCTCTCGGCGCAGGACTTGCAGGGATCATGTTCTTCTGGATCTTCGGCCGGAGCTATGTGGAAAGCCAGGTCAACAAAGGCCGCGAGAAACCATTCACGAAATATTTTTACCCGGTGTGTAAATATCTTTATATTCCGGTGTGCTTTCTGGTGCTGATCCTTGGTGTTGTGCTGGGCGGGATCGGATGATAAGGTGATAACATAAGTAAAATAAAAAATTATCTGCATAAATAAATCCCCCGAAAAATGATTTTTTAATCATTTCCGAGGGATTTTTATGTTTTATCTTATAATATTCGTAAAGCCAGGATTTTCGATTTGCTGCATATCCCGAATACACTCACTTCACAGTTTGTCAACAAGTTTAAGTTTTACACTGATTTTCAATTATTCTGCATTCTTAGAGTGTATCCGGTTTCTCCACTTCGTAGTCAGACCAAGATGCAGCCGTATCGCTGCCTGAGAAACGTAAAAAAATGTGAGTGATAAATTCCACTTCAGATTCTTTTCTGCAGAAAAGGCAAAAAAAGACCCGGCAGCTTGACGCCACCAGGTCATCTTTTACAATATTTCTTATTTATCTCTCCAGATGATTCTTCCTTTGGAAAGATCATACGGAGAAAGTTCGATCGTTACTTTATCTCCCGGGAGAATACGGATAAAATTCATACGGAGCTTGCCACTGATATGTGCAAGTACCACATGTTTGTTTTCCAGTTCCACTTTAAACATCGCATTAGGCAGTTTCTCCAGAACAGTGCCTTCTACTTCGATCACATCTGCTTTTGACATTTTTTACCTCCTATGTCATGACAACAATTGCTGCTTACAGATTCGTAAGCGTCAGAATCTCTGGTTCCCCATCGGTGATGAGGATCGTGTTTTCATAATGGGCGGAAAGTGAACCATCCATGGTTACCACTGTCCACTCATCGTCCAGCCATGCCACGTCCGCACGACCAAGGTTGATCATGGGCTCGACGGCCAGGGTCATTCCCGGAAGGAGCTTGATGCCCCTGCGCTTCTGCGGGAAGTTTGGAATCTGCGGGTCCTCATGAAGATGAGTTCCGATTCCATGTCCTACAAGGTCACGTACAATACCATAACGGTATTTCGCTGCGTGGGCTCCGATGGCTTTGGAAATATCATTTAAATGATTTCCGGCTTTTGCCATTTTCAGTCCTTCAAAAAAGCACTCTCTTGTAACCTTAATGAGCTGCTGTGCTTCTTTGGATACTTCACCTACCGCATAGGTACGTGCTGCGTCAGAATGGTAGCCCTTATAAATCAGGCCGGCGTCGATCTTAACCAGATCCCCGTCCTGGATAATCTTCTCCTCGGATGGAATTCCATGCACAACCTCATCATTCAGGCTGATGCAGAAAGAAGCCGGAAAACCTCCGTAGTTCAGAAAGTTCGGAATACAGCCCATAGACCGGATCATTTCTTCTCCGATCTTATCAATCTCTTTGGTGCTGACACCCGGTTTGATGTAAGGGATCAAACCGTCATGCACCTTCTCAAGAAGATGGCCTGCTTCTCTCATAAGTTCGATTTCATGCTGTGTCTTAATTGTTACGGACATTCTTATTCTCCTAAGATGTCAACGATCTCCTGGAATACCTCATTCAGATCCCTGGTTCCGTCTACCGTCTTCAAAACACCCTGTGTGGTGTAATAGTCAATCAATGGCTGTGTCTGCTCATGATAAACATTCAGACGCTTCTGGACTGTTTCCGGCTTGTCATCATCACGGAGTACAAGCTTGTCACCACAGGTATCGCAGACCCCCTCTGTCTTCGGTGCTGCAAATACAACGTGATAAGTTGCACCGCATTTCACACATGCACGGCGTCCGCCCATACGTTTCACGATGTTATCATCCGGCACATCCACATCGATCGCATAGTCAATTTTGCTTCCAAGTTTGTTCAGAGCCTCTGTCAGACATTCTGCCTGCGGAATTGTTCTCGGGAAACCATCCAGAACATACCCTTCCCTTGCGTCATCCTGCTGGATTCTGTCAACAACAAGGTCGCAGGTCAGTTCATCCGGAACAAGAAGTCCCTGATCCATGTAAGTTTTTGCTTTGTTTCCAAGCTCGGTACCGTTTTTGATGTTGGCACGGAAAATATCTCCTGTGGAGATGTGCGGAATTCCATATTTCGCCGCAATTTTCTTAGCCTGAGTACCTTTACCTGCCCCCGGTGCACCCAACATAATAATTCTCATAGCATACCCTCCATTTTCCTGTTTTCTGCCTGATTTTCAGACAGTCCTGTTTACAAATCAAGGCTGCGACACTTTCGCACCGCAACCTTCATTTTCAATTAGTTCAGGAAGCCTTTGTAATTACGTACAAGCAGCTGAGATTCCACCTGCTTAACGGTCTCCAGGATAACACCTACGATGATGATGATAGATGTACCGCCGAAGGAAACATCCGCACCGAACACACCGTTGAAGAAGAACGGTATAACGGCCACGATAACAAGACCTACTGCACCTATAAATATAATATAATTCAGGATTTTAGTCAAATAATCTGAAGTCGGTTTTCCCGGACGGATGCCTGGGATAAAACCGCCCTGCTTTTTGATATTATCGGCTACTTCCAACGGATTAAAGGTAATTGATGTATAGAAGTATGCGAAGAATACGCAAAGTACCACATACACGATCAGACCCCAGCTGTACTGGATCTGACTTGGATTACACCAGTTATTGGAGGAAAGTCCTCTTAAGATCTCACTTCCGATGCCCGTTCCGTTTCCTTTGCCAGCGAACTGAGCAATGATCGACGGGAAAGACATGATAGAGGAAGCAAAAATAACCGGGATAACGCCGGCAGTATTTACCTTGAGCGGGATGTTTGTGGACTGACCGCCCATCATTTTACGTCCAACCATCTTTCTGGAATACTGAACCGGAATTCTTCTCTCTGCTCCGTTGAGGATAAGTACGAGCACTACAACAAACAGAATAATCACAGCAATGATGCAGGCTGCAAGCATTCCTTTTGCAATTGTTTTGCCCTTGACGAAGTTCTCATAAAGAAGGGACATATCACTCGGGATCCTGGACACGATATTGATAGTCAGGACGATGGAAATACCATTTCCAATGCCCTTCTCTGTAATACGCTCGCCCAGCCACATAAGCATTGCGGAACCCGCTGTTAAACTTGCAACAACTACGATTCCTTTAAGGAAGCTCATGTTCGGGATCATACCCTGACGTCCAAATCCGATTGCCATGGCAACAGACTCAAACAGAGCAAGACCAACCGTTACATAACGTGTGATTGCTGTAAGCTTTTTTCTTCCTTCTTCTCCGTCACGCTGCATCTCTTCCAGTGCCGGAATGGCAATGGTAAGAAGCTGAATGATAATGGAAGAAGTAATGTAAGGTGTGATGTTCAATGCGAAAATTGACATCTGAGTAAAGGAACCGCCGGTGAACGCATCAAAGAAATTGAATGCGTCACCGGTATTAGATTCAAACCACTGCTTAAAGAAGTCACTGTCGACTCCCGGTACAGGAAGCTGGGATCCGATTCTGATCACGAATATCATCCAGATCAGATAGAGAAGCTTTCTTCTCATTTCCTTTACTTTGAAAACACTCTTAAGAGTCTCAAACATTAGATCACCTCTACTGTACCACCAGCAGCTTCAATTTTTGTTTTTGCAGTCTCGCTGACAGCGTTTACTTTAACATTAAGTTTTTTTGTAAGCTCGCCGTTTCCAAGGATCTTAACACCATCACCGATCTTGGAGATTGCACCGCTTGCAAGTAAGCTGTCAACTGTAACCTCTGCGCCATCCTCAAAACGATTGAGAACGTCTACATTGATTGCGATAATTTCTTTAGAGTTTCTGTTAGTGAAACCTCTCTTAGGAAGACGTCTGTATAAAGGCATCTGACCTCCCTCGAATCCCGGTTTCTTGTGTCCGGAACGAGCAAGCTGTCCTTTATGTCCTTTACCAGCAGTTTTGCCGTTTCCTGAACCATGTCCACGGCCTCTTCTGAAGTTATCGCTATGCTTGGAACCCTCTGCGGGTCTTAAGTTTGATAATTCCATTCTGGCACCTCCTTAATCTTCTACTTTTACCAGGTGCTGCACCTGCTGAATCATTCCTCTAGTTGCAGCGTTGTCTGGCATCTCAACTGTTTTATGCATCTTTGTAAGACCCATAGCTTTTACAGTTTTTTTGTGTTTCGGTACTGCACCGATTGGAGATTTTACCAGTGTAACCTTGATTGTATCTGCCATTTCCATATCCTCCTTAACCCAGAATCTCATCTACAGATTTTCCGCGGAGCTTTGCAACCTCTTCCGGAGTCTTTAACTGGCTCAGGCCTGCGATTGTTGCCAGAACTACGTTCTGTTTATTTCTGGAACCCATACATTTTGTACGGATGTTTTTGATACCTGCAAGCTCGATTACGGCACGTGCCGGGCCACCGGCGATAACTCCAGTACCTTCCGGAGCTCTCTTCAGAAGCATCTCAGCGCTTCCGAATTTTCCGATGAAGTCATGTGTAATGGAATTGTTCTCGTCTCTTGCAACAGTAACAAGCTTCTTCATAGCGTCCTCTTTACCTTTGCGGATCGCCTCCGGAATTTCTGCTGCTTTTCCTAAACCTGCACCAACGTGTCCATTGCCGTCACCTACAACAACTAAAGCTGTGAAACGGAAGTTACGACCACCTTTAACAACCTTGGTAACACGCTTGATTGATACTACTTTATCTTCTAACTCTAACTGACTAGCATCAATAAGATTACGTTTCATGTGTTCTTTTCCTCCTCTTAGAATTTCAGTCCAGCTTCTCTTGCTGCATCTGCCAGTGCTTTAACTTTTCCGTGGTAGATATATCCACCTCTGTCGAAAACAACGCTCTCGATACCAGCCTCAACAGCTTTTTTACCGATCACTGTTCCAACTTTTGCTGCAGCCTGTACATCATCAGTGTTCTCAAGCTCTGCTTTTACGTCCTTCTGGAGAGTAGAAGCGGATACTAAAGTTTTACCAACTGTGTCATCAATAATCTGTGCATAGATGTGCTTGTTGGAACGAAATACTGCCAGACGAGGAGTAGTTGCAGTTCCGTTTAAATGATGACGTAATCTTCTATGCTTCTTTTCGCGAATTTCGCTTCTGGATGCTTTGTTAATCATATTCTCACTCTCCTTAATTATTTCTTACCGGTCTTACCGACTTTACGTCTGATAACTTCGTCAACGTACTTGATTCCCTTGCCCTTGTATGGCTCAGGTCTTCTCTTGTCTCTGATCTCAGCTGCGTACTGGCCAACTTTTTCTTTGCTGATACCAGATACGATGATCTTGTTTCCGTCAACTGTGGACTCAAGACCTTCTGGATCTTCCATCTCTACCGGGTGAGAATATCCGAGGTTAAGTACAAGTTTCTTGCCCTGCTTAGCAGCTCTGTAACCAACACCGTTAACCTCAAGCTCTTTTTTGTATCCTTCGCTTACACCAACAACCATGTTGTGGATAAGGCTTCTTGTTAAGCCGTGAAGGGCTTTGATTCTCTTTAAGTCGTTCGGTCTTGTTACAACTACATGACCGTCTTCAACTTTGATCTCTAACTCTGTCGGGAGTGCTCTCTCAAGTGTTCCCTTAGGTCCTTTTACTGTTACAACGTTTCCATCTGCGACTGTAACCTCAACGCCAGCTGGAATTGCAACCGGAAGTCTTCCGATTCGTGACATAAATTTGTCCTCCTTACTTAGATTGTCGGAGAGGGCCCATGCCCTCTCTGTTTTCAGTTTAAAAGCTATATGACTGCTTCGTTAAGCGGCTTTGGCCTACCAAACGAATGCAAGTACCTCGCCACCAACCTGAAGCTTACGAGCCTCTTTGTCAGTGATAACGCCTTTGTTTGTGGAAAGGATTGCGATACCAAGTCCACCAAGAACCTTCGGAAGCTCATCCTTGCCTGCGTATACACGAAGACCTGGTTTGGAGATTCTCTTAAGTCCTGTGATGATCTTCTGGTTTTTGTCCTCACCATATTTCAGTGTGATGTGAAGAGTTTTAACAACTCCATCCTCAACCAGATCATATTTTGCGATGTATCCCTCATCTACAAGGATGTTTGCGATAGCAATTTTCATCTTGGATGCCGGTACGTCTACAGTGTCATGTTTTGCAGTATTTGCGTTACGGATTCTTGTAAGCATATCTGCGATCGGATCGCTCATTGTCATGTAAGTTTCCTCCTCTTTCTTCAGACTTTACATGTCGTGTGAATATTATTTAAATGATTAAAAAGTTGCTTTCGCCTCGGCCTACCAGGAAGCTTTCTTAACACCCGGGATCTGACCTTTGTATGCCAGCTCACGGAAGCAGATTCTGCAAATTCCGTATTTTCTCAGGTATGCATGTGGACGGCCACAGATTCTGCAGCGAGTATACTCTCTTGTGGAGAATTTAGCTTTACGCTGCTGTTTAATTTTCATTGCTGTCTTAGCCATGAATCTTTTCCTCCTATTTAGCAAATGGCATGTTGAATAATGTCAGTAATTCGCGTGCCTCTTCATCTGTTTTAGCAGTTGTAACGAAGATAACGTCCATTCCTCTTACTTTATCAACCTTATCGTACTCAACCTCTGGGAAGATCAGCTGCTCTTTGATACCAAGAGCATAGTTTCCTCTGCCGTCGAATGCGTTCGGGTTAACACCACGGAAGTCACGTACACGTGGAAGAGCAAGGTTGATAAGACGATCAGCGAACTCATACATCTTCTCGCCTCTCAGAGTAACTTTACATCCGATCGGCATACCCTCTCTGATTTTGAAGTTAGCGACAGATTTTTTAGCTTTTGTAGCGATTGCTTTCTGTCCTGTAACAAGTTCCATATCTGCGATTGCAGCGTCAAGAAGTTTAGCGTTCTCTTTTGCCTCGCCAACACCCATGTTAACAACGATTTTCTCGAGTTTTGGCACTTCCATTACGTTTTTGTATCCGAATTTCTTGGTCATGGCATCCATGATCTCGTTCTTGTAAAGATCTTTTAATCTACTCACCTTTATATGCCTCCTCTCTTAATTAATCGATTGTCTTTCCTGTTGCTTTGGCAACACGAACTTTTTTGTCTCCATCCATCTTGAATCCAACTCTTGTAGCTTTTCCGTCTACAACGAGCATTACGTTGGAGATATGAAGCGGAGCTTCTTTTGTCACGATTCCACCGTTCTGATTAGCTGCGGACGGTTTAGCGTGCTTTGTAACCATGTTTACGTTCTCAACAACTACTGTGTTGTCTTTTACGTTAACTGCAAGGACCTTTCCGTCCTTACCTTTATCTTTTCCAGCGATTACCTTTACAGTATCACCTTTTTTAATTTTCATAGCTGACATTCGGCACCCTCCTATAATACTTCCGGAGCTAAGGAAACGATCTTCATGAATTTCTTCTCACGAAGCTCTCTGGCAACTGGTCCAAAGATACGTGTTCCTCTCGGAGTTAAGTCATCCTTGATAATTACGGCAGCATTTTCATCGAAACGGATGTAAGATCCGTCTTTACGACGAGCGCCTTTTTTAGTTCTAACAACTACAGCTTTAACAACGTCACCTTTTTTAACAACGCCGCCTGGTGTTGCATCTTTAACCGTAGCAACGATTGTGTCACCGATGTTTGCATATCTTCTTGTAGAGCCGCCCATAACACGAATACAAAGGATTTCTTTTGCACCAGTGTTGTCGGCAACTTTCAGTCTAGTTTCCTGCTGAATCATACTGGTTTCCTCCTTATTTAGCTTTCTCTACGATCTCAACCAGTCTCCATCTCTTGTCCTTGGACAGCGGTCTGGTCTCCATTACCTTAACGGTATCTCCGATGTTGCACTCATTGTTCTCGTCATGAGCTTTTAATTTATATGTTCTCTTCACGATTTTTTTGTAAAGAGGATGTTTTACATGGTCTTCAATTGCAACTACGATGGTCTTATCCATTTTGTCGCTGATAACCTTACCCACGCGGGTTTTTCTCAGATTTCTTTCCACGATTATGTCCTCCTGTCCTATTTGGAAGCGTTTGCCTGCTCAGTGATTACTGTCTGGATTCTGGCAATATTTTTACGAACCTCTTTGATTCGTCCTGTATTGTCTAACTGGTTTGTTGCATTCTGAAATCTCAGATTGAAAAGCTCTTTTTTAGCAGCTACTAATTCTTCATTCAGTTCTGCAACTGACTTTGCTTTTAAATCTTCCACGAACTTATTAATTTTCACTGTTATCACCGCCTTCTAAGTCTGCACGAGAAACGATTTTACATTTACATGGTAACTTGTGCATTGCAAGACGTAATGCTTCACGGGCAACCTCTTCGGACACGCCTGCAATCTCAAACATAACACGACCTGGTTTTACTACTGCTACCCAGTACTCCAGAGCGCCTTTTCCGGAACCCATTCGAGTCTCAGCTGGTTTAGCTGTTACCGGTTTATCCGGGAAAATCTTAATCCAAACTTTACCGCCACGTTTGATGTAACGGGTCATAGCAACACGGGCTGCCTCGATCTGATTAGATCTGATCCAACATGGCTCAGTAGCAACAAGACCGAAATCACCATAGTTGATAACATTGCCTCTAAGGGCTTTTCCTCTCATGGAGCCACGGAATTGTTTACGACGTTTTACTCTTTTTGGCATTAACATTATTTATCGCTCCCTTCCTTAGTTCCTTTTGTCGGAAGAATCTCACCATTGTAGATCCATGCCTTAACACCAACTTTACCGTATGTGGTGTCTGCTTCCGCAAAGCCATAGTCGATATCTGCACGAAGTGTCTGAAGCGGGATTGTTCCCTCGCTGTAGAACTCTGTACGAGCCATATCAGCTCCGCCGAGACGTCCGGATACGGAAGTCTTGATTCCCTTAGCGCCAGCCTTCATTGTTCTCTGCATTGTGGACTTCATAGCACGTCTGAAGGAAATACGATTCTCAAGCTGAAGAGCAATGTTCTCAGCAACCAGCTGTGCATCTTTGTCCGGTCTCTTAACTTCTTTGATGTCAACGATAAGCTTCTTGTCTGTGTATTTCTGAAGCTCAGCTTTAACTTTCTCGATCTCTGCGCCGCCCTTACCGATTACGATACCAGGTTTTGCTGTGTAGATGATGATCTTAACTCTGTCAGATGCTCTCTCGATCTCGATTTTGGAAACACCTGCGCTGTATAATTTCTTTTTAAGGAATGTTCTGATGTTGTAGTCTTCTACCAGGTAGTCAGCAAACTTGTCTTCTGCATACCATCTGGAATCCCAATCCTTGATAACTCCGACTCTAAGGCCATGCGGATTAACTTTCTGTCCCATGCTTTTCCTCCTTACCTTTCATCAAGCACAACTGTGATATGGCTAGTTCTCTTCTCGATTCTGTAAGCTCTACCCTGTGCTCTCGGCTGAATTCTCTTCATTGTAGGTCCCTTATCTGCATAGCATGCTGCAACATAAAGGTTGTCTGCGTTCATTCCGTTGTTGTTCTCAGCGTTTGCTACTGCTGACTCAAGCAGTTTTTTGATCACGCTGGAAGCGTATCTCGGATTGTATGTCAGGATACCAAGTGCTGTCTGTACATCTTTGCCACGGATCGCATCTAATACGTAGCAGGCTTTCTGAACAGAAATTCTTGCATAAGATAACTTTGCAGACGGCCTTGTCTCTCTATTATTCTCATTTCTGGCTCTCTTTATCTGGCTTCTATGTCCTTTTGCCATCTTAAAGTGCCTCCTTTCTTAAATTCGATATCTAAGTTATCTGCCAGCTGTCTTAAATTGACAGCGGGCAGTTATAAATCTGATGACTAGCGTACTCCGGACTTCTTCTCGTCTTTTCCGTGTCCTCTGTAAGTTCTTGTTGCAACGAACTCACCAAGTTTGTGTCCTACCATATCCTCTGTGATATATACCGGCACATGTTTTCTTCCGTCATGAACAGCGATTGTGTGTCCTACGAAAGACGGGAAGATTGTGGAACGGCGAGACCAAGTTTTGATTACGGATTTATCATTTGCAGCGTTAAGAGCGTCTACTTTTTTAAGTAAGCTCTGGTCTGCAAAAGGTCCTTTTTTCAGTGAACGAGACATGCTTTCTCCTCCTTATTATTTCGATAATGCTTTTCCATCGCGTCTTCTTACGATGTACTTGTTGGACTGTTTGTTTTTCTTTCTGGTCTTCAGGCCGAGAGCAGGTTTGCCCCACGGTGTGCAAGGACCTGGGCGTCCGATACCGGTCTTACCTTCACCACCACCATGTGGATGGTCATTCGGGTTCATTACGGAACCACGAACTGTAGGTCTGATACCCATGTTACGTTTACGTCCGGCTTTACCGATGTTAATAAGGTTGTGATCTCCGTTTCCGATTACACCAACAGTTGCGCGGCATACGATCGGAACCATTCTCATCTCACCGGAAGGAAGACGAAGTGTTGCGTACTTTCCTTCTTTAGCCATGAGCTGTGCGCCGTTTCCTGCAGAACGAACCATCTGTCCGCCTTTTCCAGGATGAAGCTCAATGTTGTGAACCATAGTACCAACCGGGATAAGCTCCAGTGGGAGGCAGTTTCCAACACGAACCTCAGCTTCCGGACCATTGTAAACCTTCTGGCCTACTTTAAGTCCCTCTGGAGCGAGGATGTAAGCTTTCTCGCCATCTGCGTAGCAGATCAGAGCGATGTTAGCTGTTCTGTTCGGATCGTACTCGATTGTTTTAACTGTTGCAGGGATTCCATCTTTTCTTCTCTTGAAGTCGATGATTCTGTATTTTCTTCTGCTTCCGCCACCCTGATGTCTTACAGTGATCTTACCCTGATTGTTACGTCCAGCGTTCTTCTTAAGGGAAGTAACGAGGGATTTCTCTGGTTTTGCAGCTGTAATCTCAGAGAAGTCGGAACCAGTCATATGTCTTCTTGACGGTGTATATGGGTTATAGCTTTTGATTCCCATGATGTTTCTCCTTTCGAATTTGTTCTCGTGCTTTCGTGCACATATTCGGACTTATCTGTTAATTAAAGTCCCTCAAAAATCTCGATATCTTTGCTCTCTTCTGTAAGAGCTACGATAGCTTTTTTAGTCTTAGCAGTTTTTCCAACTACCATTCCACGGCGTTTTTTCTTTCCATCACTGTTGATGGTGTTTACGCTCTTAACTTTTGTTCCCTCGAACATCTTCTCAACAGCCTCTTTGATCTGAGTCTTGTTAGCTTCCGGATGTACAAGGAATGTATATTTCTTCTCACCCATGTCTGCCATGGATTTTTCTGTGATAACCGGACGGATGATTACGTCATAGTACTGAATACTTGCCATTATGCGTATACCTCCTCGATAGATGCAACGGCATCCTTTGTAACAACTACGGTGTTGTGTTTCATAACATCGTATGTGTTGATTGTAGCCGGTGTTGCAGTTTCCACGTCAGCGATGTTTCTTGCGGAAAGAACTACGTTCTGATCGTTGTCAGCTGTGATTACAAGAGCTTTCTCTGCTTTCAGGTTTGTAAGAACCTTCTGCATCTCTTTTGTCTTAACCTCAGCAAGTGCAAGGCTGTCAACAACAACAAGTTTATTATCCTGAACCTTGGATGTCAGAGCGGATTTAAGAGCTGCTCTTCTTTCCTTCTTGTTCATTTTTACTTCATAATCTCTCGGAACCGGAGCGAATACAACACCGCCGCCTGTCCACTGTGGTGCACGGATGGAACCCTGTCTTGCATGACCTGTTCCTTTCTGTCTCCACGGTTTTCTTCCGCCGCCTCTTACCTCAGAACGAGTTTTCGCTTTCTGAGTTCCCTGACGGTTATTTGCAAGCTGACGAACAACTGCAAGATGAACGAGATGCTCGTTGATCTCAACGCCGAATACTGCGTCATTCAGCTCCATTGTGCCAACTTCATTGCCTTCCATATTATAAACAGTTACATTAGCCATTCTGATGCTCCTCCTTTCCTATTATAAGGACTTTACTGTCTCTTTGATTGTAACCAAAGATTTCTTAGGTCCTGGAACAGCACCCTTAACTAACAGTAAGTTATTTTCTGTATCTACACGTACGATCTCAAGATTCTGAACAGTTACCTGAACATGTCCCATGTGACCTGGCATATGTTTTCCTTTGAAAACCTTGCTCGGATCGGAGCAAGCGCCGTTGGAACCTGCATGACGATGATATTTAGAACCGTGAGCCATAGGTCCTCTGGACTGGCCATGTCTCTTGATGGCGCCCTGGAAGCCTTTACCTTTGGAAACTGCAGTAGCATCGATATGATCTCCTGCCGCAAAGATATCAGCCTTGATCTCCTGTCCAACCTCATACTCGCCGGCATTGTCAAATCTGAACTCTTTTACAAATCTCTTTACAGCTACACCAGCTTTGTCAAAGTGGCCTTTCTCCGGTTTGTTGACCAGTTTCTCTCTGATCTCGCCGAAGCCAACCTGAACTGATGTGTATCCATCGTTCTCCTCAGTTTTAACCTGAGTTACAACGCAAGGACCTGCCTGTAAAACAGTTACCGGAATTAACATTCCATCTTCATTGAAGATCTGAGTCATTCCGACTTTAGTAGCTAAAATAGCTTTCTTCATTTCTTTCTTCCTCCTTATAGCGGATTACCATTCGGTAATCATATAGTTAATGTCAAATGACATTATTAGCGGTTTTTCATCTTGATATCGATGTGAACACCAGCCGGCATTTCCAGTCTGGAAAGTGCATCTACTGTTTTCTGAGTTGGTGTCAGGATATCGATAAGTCTCTTATGTGTTCTCTGCTCAAACTGCTCTCTGGAATCTTTGTATTTATGAACAGCTCTTAAGATTGTAACAACCTCTTTCTTAGTAGGAAGCGGAACCGGTCCACTTACCATTGCTCCGTTCTTCTTTACTGTCTCGATGATCTTTGCTGCAGATGCATCAACGAGCTGATGATCATATGCCTTTAATGTGATTCTCATTACCTGATTTGCCATAAAAAAAGTCTCCTCCTATTCGTACTTATATAGCAGTACGACAAGCGGCGACTGTACACATCTCCGTGTGTGTCATGGTATATTTGCACACACGTCCCATTCCAAGATGGTTATTGAACTTTGTACAGTGACTTGTCGTCAGTTTCCTAACTTGACATTCGCTCCACGGAAAACCTGCCAGTGTGGCAGCAACCTCGCGCTTCATAGCTATCAATGTCACAGCAAGGATTAGTATATACGATGATTCTTCAGAATGCAAGCCTTTTTTTAAATTTTTTTGATTTTTTTTAAAAAAGAAGAAAATGGCTCATTTCTGAACCATTTTCTTCTTATATAATAGGTACTTATTTTATTCTTCCATATCGTCCACATCACCACTGATGATATCCGAGTAATCAAACAGTGTAACCTTCGTGATGTCATCCTTAACGATATCCGGTGCATCACCGGCCTTCTTTACGCGGCTTGCAAGCTGCGCTGCGGAATAAGACGGCATCGCAAGGCTTCCAATGGTAACCGGCTCCTCTTCCTCTTCCGGAACCTCTTCGACCTTTCCGGCCGGATGCGGCTTTCTGTTTTCTTCAACCGTACGTTCTGCCATTTCCAGTCTGGAAAGCATATCTGCTTCTTCTGAAGTGGCTGCTGCAATCTCTTTCTTAAGTTCCGCATGAGCTTCACTTGCGGCAGTCTGTGCAGTCTGCTGTATGGCAGCCTTCTTTTTATTCTCCGAATAGCCTGTAACATCCTCTTCGTCAATCTCATCTACGAAACCGCCCGTACGGACCTTACGCTTATCTGCTTTTTTATTTTTGTGTTTTCGTGCCTTTTCTTCCTGAATGATCTCTTTTTCTTCTTCCTTCATTCTTCTGGCACGTGCTTTTTCTTCCTGCTTCAGTTCTTTCCTGGACTTCACATAACCCGGTTCCGGATCGTTCACATCTTCCTCAATATCATCCGGCTCTTTCTTCCAGAGCTCTGCGATCACATACAGGATGATCAGGAACAATACGACCAGACCAAGAATGATCAGGCCTTCAATACTTTCTGTAGCCACCATAAGATATCCCACATAGCCAATGGTAACTACAACTTTCGGAACATAATCTCCAACCTTAATGGTAAAAGTCTTTCCTCCGGAAACGGACTGATCTGTTACTGTTCCGGTTCCCTTGGAGGCATCGAGATTGGTGATCGTATATTTATATGTCTCGGAATCTTTCTGTACAAGGATTGGAGTACCTGCGCTGATCGCAGAACTCTTCTCCGGGATCGCATATGTAACAGATCCGACTGGGAGGTTCGTTGCCTTATCGGATTTATCCACGATCACTGTTCTCACCCCGAAGAACGGCGGAAGAACAAGTCCCAGTACACAGATCAGTGTGCATATCACAACAAAATGTACGATAAATTTCAATACTTTTGACATAGGTAATCTTCCTCTTTCATATTTGTAGGTACTTTGAAGCGGAAAGGGATACAGCGGGAATCGGTCTTCCTTTCCGTCTGTATCCCTTTATATTCCACATCCGCAGGAATCTACCCTTCCCGCGGACTGCTCTGTCCCAATTGATTACTGGTTGCTTAAATACTGTTCAATGCTCTCCATCGCTGCATTCTCATCATCACCGTTGGCAGACAGTGTAATCTCTTCTCCAGCGTCAAGTCCCAGGGTCATCATTCCCATAATGCTCTTTGCATTGACTCTTTTTTTGCCAATCTCAACATAAATTTCACTGTTAAACTGGCTTGCCACCTGAACAAGCTGTGCTACAGGTCTTGCTTCCAGTCCAGTGGATAAGTTGATAGTGATTGGTTTTTTAATCATAATAGCTCCTCCTTGTTCTCCCGCAGCTCATCTGCGATCTCACTCAGCTTGCGAAGCCGGTGATTCACACCTGATTTGCCCACCTGCGGATTCAACATCATACCTAATTCTTTCAGTGTGGCATCCGGATACTGCAGTCTCAGCCTGGCTATCTGTGCCAGTCCATCGCTTAAACTCTCAAAGCCGATAGTTTTGCTGATCAGCTGTATATCTTCCACCTGTCTCACTGCCGCATTTACCGTTTTATTGATATTCGCAGCCTCACAGTTCACCTTGCGGTTTACCGTGTTACGCATTTCCTTAAGTATCCGGATGTTCTCCAGATCCATAAGGGCTACGTTCGCTTCCATGACTGCCAGCATGTCAACGATCTGTGCGCCCTCCTTCACATAGACCACATATGATTTCTTGCGCACCACGATTTTAGCTTCTACGTGAAAGCTGCGGATAATCCCCTGTAATTGTTCTGCTTTCCTGCTGTCCGGACACACGATCTCAAAATGATACCCTTTCTCTGGATCACTGATCGAACCGGACGACAAAAAAGTACCGCGAATAAATGCCCGCTTGCAACAGTTCATCTGAACCACAAGCGAATTATCCATTTCAAGTAAACCGGTTTCGTTATCCACAGAAAGCTTTGTCCCCTGCAGTACTTCCTCTGTTCTGGCAGGATCCGTAACCTCAACAAGATATACCTTACCCCGTTTGAGATGAGATCCTTCCCGGATAACAATCGCTGTCTCTATATTAAAGGTTTTTCGCAATAATGTAAAGCTTTTTCTTGCAACTGCTTCATTTTCTGTCTGGATCCATAGTTTTCTGTTTCCATCCGACATTTTTTCCACACGGCCGCAGCCGCAGAGCAGTGCCGCCAGTTCTGCCACCTGACAGTGCCTGGCCAGACTAAGCTGTCCTGCAAGTTCTTCTTTGACTTTTCCTGAAAATGACATCCCGAACCCTCTTTTACTGTTTCCCTGCCACCCTTTTCATCGCGGCAGTTATTTTTTCAGAAGTCTGTCCTTCTCCGCATCCCTGTGCTCCAGGCGGATGCCGTATTCATCCGATTTGGAAAGCCTGGAAAAAAGTTCTCTGGCAATAGTAACAGAACGATGTTTTCCCCCTGTACATCCGATACCGATCACAAGGCTTGTTTTCCCTTCTTTAATGTAGTTAGGGATCAGAAAACGGATCATATCCTCCAGTTTGTCCGCGAAGGCTTTCGCCGTATCACTGGCCATCACATAATTGAACACTTCATCGTCAAGGCCTGTCAGAGGACGCAGTTCATCCACATAATAGGGATTGGGAAGAAATCGCACATCAAACACAAGATCTGCATCTGCCGGGATTCCATACTTAAAGCCGAAGGAAAGCACAGAGATCATGATATTGCTGAACTCTCTGTCATCCACAAAGATCTTTTCGATTTCCTGGCGAAGCTCCCTGGTAAGCAGATGGCTGGTATCAATGATATAATCCGCACGTTTCCGGAGAAATTTTGTTTTCTCACGTTCCAGGCGGATTCCCTCATCCACTCTCCCTGCTCTTGCCAGCGGGTGGCTTCTTCTGGATTCTTTATAGCGTTTTACAAGGACAGAATCCTCTGCATCCATAAACAGGATCTCGTAATCATACCCGGTCTGCTTCATACGGTCCAGAACTACTTCCAGTTCATCAAGGGCACTTCCGCTTCTGGCATCGATCCCCAGAGCCACATTTCTAACATTTTCGCTCTGCATCTCAGGAAGAAGGGAAGCAAATTTTTCCAGAAGCTGGATTGGAAGATTATCCACGCAGAAATATCCCATATCCTCCAACATTTTAAGTGCAGCTGTTTTTCCTGCTCCTGACACTCCTGTAACGATCACAAAACGCATAGTCTCTCTTCCTTTCCATTTCTTCTTCCGTTATCTGTAAAGCGTACATACGCATTCCTGTTCCCTCTGTTTCATATCCTGGGTATCTGAAAGCCGGGCTACGCTGAGGCTTTTAGGTCTGTGCGATCGGATCCACAGACAAGTAAGTGGTATAATTATTTTGAAAACGATGTACCAGAAATGGTCATCAGGCTTCAAAATCACCCAGGAACTTCACCTCCGGTTCCAGCGTAACTCCATATTTCTTATAAACGATATCCCTGACATTATCCATCAGCGTGCGGACATCCCTGGCAGTTGCACCGCCTGCATTGATCACAAAGCCACAGTGTTTCTCAGAAACCTGTGCACCACCTACCTGATATCCAGCAAGACCGCTGTCCATGATCAGCTTACCTGCAAAATATCCCTCCGGTCTCTTAAAGGTACTTCCAGCACTGGGATACTCCAACGGCTGTTTGGTGGTACGACGGATCGTCAGATCTTTCATGGTCTCACGGATCACTTCCGGATTTCCCTCCTTCAGCTGTAGCTTTGCTTCCAGCACGATATAACCTGCGGTTTTGATGATGCTGGTACGATATCCCAATTCCAGTTTATCTGCCGGAAGGGTAACGATCTCTCCCTCCTCATCCATCACAGTTACCTCTGTGAGAACATCCTTCATCTCGCCGCCATAGGCACCTGCATTCATCACAACCGCACCGCCCATAGTTCCCGGGATCCCGCCTGCAAACTCAAAGCCTGTAAGAGCTGCATTTTTTGCTGCTGCTGCCACCGATGAAAGCAGCGCACCTGCCTGTACGGTGATCTCTGTTCCTTCTACGGTAACGGCAGACATATTTTTGTAGATCTGGATAACCGCGCCACGATAACCGCCGTCTCCTACCAGAAGATTACTTCCGTTTCCGAGGATAAAATAAGGGATCGCACTTTCTTTACAGATTTTTACGATACGCCCCACATCTGTGTCTTTATCCGGCATCAAAAAATAATCCGCCGGACCTCCGATCTTAAAAGTTGTATGACAGCTCATTGCTTCGCCTGTAAAAACACGTTCTTCTCCAAGAAGATCGCAGAACTTTTTTATGATTTCTGAATTCACTTTTTATTTCCTCAGTCTTTCTGTTTTATTTCTGTAAAGCAGACATTACTGTTCCGCCTTGACTCATGCTCATGAACTGGATCTGTCCGTGATCTGCGCTCAATTTCTCATTTGCTGTCAGCTGTGTGAAACGTTTCCGGCTGACAGTATATCCCGCACAACTTCTCCCGCCAGCAGATATCCCGCAGTCCCTGTCACAAAGGAAATATTTCCTTCGGCAGGCTTCTTCACCATAGTTCTTCTCCGTCTGAAAAGCTTTTCTTTTGCCGGTTGTTCTCTGGAATACAGTACTTTGAGTTTACGTATTCCCTGTTTACGCAGTTCTTTTTTTATGATCCTGGCCGCCGGGCATACTGTGGTCCTGCTGATATCCGCAACCTCAAGTCTAGACGGGTCTATCTTGTCCCCGATGTCCAGGCAGGAGATCACAGGCACACGTCCCTCCCTTGCTCTGCTGATCAGAAGCAGTTTTGACGACAGTGTTCCCATTGTATCCACAATATAATCAAAGGAACGCAATTCAAACATTCCCGCAGTCTCCTCATTATAAAAGGTTTCGTAGGTATGCACCAAAATATTCTCATCAATATCCCGGATTCTCTTCTTGGCCGCCTCTACCTTGCTCATTCCCAGAGTAGAATGAAGTGCCAGCACCTGGCTTCCGATATTCGTCAATGTGATCTTTTCATGATCGATCAGTGTCAGACTCCCCACACCGCAGCGCGCAAGTGACTCTGCCACCTGTGATCCGGCTCCGCCAAGACCGAATACTGCAATTTTCGCCCTGCTGAGTTTTTTTACACCTGTATTTCCAACGAGCAATTCCATACGTGAAAAAGCATCCTGCATATCCGTCCTCCTGACACTGTTTTTTCTTTTGATTGAGAAAGACAGCGCCTGTCCGCCGCTGTCTATATTCCTTTTTATTATACTATCTCTGTCCGTAAATGTACAGATATTCTTGTTTTTTAAGATTTTCGCATAAAAAATTTACATTTTCTCATACTATTCCCATACAATCCCACAAGGAGGTTCTGTCCATGCTTCAACAGCTGATTCTGTGCTTTATCGGTTTCTGTGCCGGGATCATCGTTGCAGGAGGTGTCTCCGGACTGCTGATCGGCCTTTCCATTGTTCCCCGCTATGCAGGTATCACGCATACAGCTGACCAGATTTTTCTTTATGAAGATCTGACACTTCTGGGAACAGTTGCCGGAACCGTCGTCACCCTGTTTCCGATCAGAATTCCGCTGGGACCTTTTTTCCTGGCTGTCTGCGGAGTATTTTTCGGAATTTTCCTGGGCGGCTGGATCCTTGCACTGGCAGAGATCGCAAAAGTCTTTCCCGTCTTTGCCAGACGGCTGAAGCTCTCTCAGGGGCTTTCTCCGGTAATAATTTCCATTGCTGCCGGAAAAGCCCTGGGCTCCCTGTTTTATTATGCCATGAGCTGGATGTAATTCTTACTGTCACTCTACCATCTCACGAAAGGATTTTCCATATGCAAAATATCAACGAAAAAAAATATGAACAATATGTCAAGCAGCTTACTCCCACCCACAGTCTGCCGCTGAATATGGCAAAAGCTTTTCTCACGGGCGGACTGATCTGTCTTCTTGGACAGGTTATCTTAAACACAGCACAGGCTCTCGGTGCAGATGCTTCCGATTCCAGAACCTGGTGTTCTGTCCTTCTCATTCTCTTAAGCGTCCTTCTCACGGGCTTTGGTATTTATCCCAAAATCGGCAAATTCGGCGGTGCAGGAAGTCTTGTTCCCATTACCGGATTCGCCAACTCAGTGGCTGCATCCGCCATTGAGTTCCGGGCAGAAGGACAGGTTTTCGGCATAGGGTGCAAGATCTTTACTATTGCAGGTCCTGTGATCCTCTACGGCATCTTAAGCGCCTGGGGACTGGGTGTGATCTATTATATCCTAAAGATCCTGGAGGTGATATCATGAGCAAAAATCTCAGACTTGGCGCAGCCAGCATTGCATTTTCACAGCCTTTGTATATCGAAAGCGCCGCATCCATCGTCAGTCAGAAAGAGGCGGACGGTCCTCTTGGAGATCTTTTTGACCTGGTCTGTGAAGATCCCATGTTTGGCTGTGACACCTGGGAATCTGCGGAAAGCACACTGCAGAAAGAAACTGCCACTCAGGCCATAAGCAAAGCCGGACTGAGCTCCGAAGATATCCATCTGATGTTCGCCGGAGATCTTCTCGCTCAGACATCAGCCACCTGTTTCGGCTCCGCTGGACTTGGAATTCCCTTTTACGGTCTTTACGGCGCCTGCTCCACCATAGGGGAAGCACTTTCTCTCGGTTCCCTTGCTCTGACCGCCGGATTCGGCACACGGGTCTTATGTGCCACCTCCAGCCATTTCGCAAGTGCGGAAAAAGAATTTCGTTTTCCTCTGGGATACGGAAACCAGCGGCCGTTTTCTGCCACCTGGACAGTAACCGGAAGCGGTGCCTGTATCCTAAGTACATCTCCTCCCGGAGAAAAAGCTCCTCTGCGCTCCGGCAAAGGCTGTGCTGCTATCACCGGCCTTACTGCCGGCCGTGTGATGGATTACGGTCTCAGGGATTCCATGAACATGGGAGGCTGTATGGCTCCTGCAGCCTGCGATACCATTGCACGAAGCTTTTCGGATTTCGGGCGGACGCCTTCGGATTATGATGCCGTCTTTACCGGGGATCTGGGGATCATCGGGCAGAAAATCCTCCTGGATCTTCTGGAGGAACAAAATATCCGGCTTTCTCCCATTCATAAAGACTGCGGTATCCTGATCTATGACGATCCTTCTCAGGACACCCACGCAGGAGGAAGCGGCTGCGGCTGTTCTGCTGTAGTCCTTGCCTCCTACATCCTTCCGAAGATTGTATCCGGAGAATGGAAGCGGATCCTTTTTGTACCAACAGGAGCGCTTCTTTCCAAAGTAAGCTTTAATGAAGGTGACAGTATTCCGGGTATTGCCCACGGAGTTGTCATCGAGCATATGGAGGTATGAGCATGGATTACTTTAACGCATTCTGGTTCGGCGGCCTTGTCTGTGCCCTGATCCAGATCCTTCTGGACAAGACAAAGCTGATGCCTGGCCGTGTGATGGTACTTCTGGTATGCAGCGGCGCCCTGTTAAGTGCCGTTGGCGTCTACCGGCCGCTGGTGGATTTTGCAGGTGCCGGGGCCTCCGTCCCGCTGATCGGTTTCGGACATGTATTATGGGAGGGTATGAAAAAAGCCATTGAAGAAGACGGCATCCTTGGGCTTTTTACAGGAGGCTTCACTGCCTGTGCTGCCGGAGTTTCCTCCGCCCTGATCTTCTCTTATCTGGCCAGTCTCTTCTTCCGTCCAAAAATGAAAAAATAATATTCCGGGAAAGGAGTTTTTTCTCATGAGTGATACTCTTTATCTGCAGCTGGATCAGAACATTGAAGTCACCAACCCACATGTATATCTTCAGGATATTGCTGCACTTTCCATGAGTGACCCCAAAATCCTCAATCGTCTGCGGGTCATGCCTGTGATCGTTCTGGATGCGAAAAAGCCCGGACGCTATGTGATGTCTGTCTCGGATCTTCTGAAAAAGATCCAGAAGCTGGAACCCTCCATTGATATTTCTCCCATCGGGGAAACGGATTTTATCATCACCTACCGCATCAGCTCTGCCACAGGGAAAATTTTCCGGTATGTAAAAATCCTTTTTGTATGCCTGGTTTCCTTTTTCGGCGCCGCTTTTTCCATTATGACCTTTAATAATGACGTAGATATGGGTAGCCTTTTTAGCCAGTTTTACACTCTTGTTACGGGAAAAAGTTCCTCCGGCTTTACCATCCTGGAGATTTCCTACTCCATCGGGATCGGCCTCGGCGTACTGATCTTCTTTAATCATTTCGGGCATCTGAAGCTAAGCGATGATCCCACACCTATGCAGGTGCAGATGCGGACCTATGAGGATGATGTAAACCGGACACTGATCGAACAGGCTGCACGAACAGAAAATCCAGAAACTGAATTATAACCAGAGCACACTCTCATACCCGTACAATTCCGCCGCCTGTCGCACAAAAAAAGCTCCCTGCAGATTTCTCTGCAAAGAGCTTTTTTTTATATAATATGGGTTTACTTTTTTTCTGAAATAATATTTACAGAAGTCCTCCGATGGATAAGAACAGAGGAGCAAATACCAGTGATACAATAGTCATAAGCTTGATCAGGATGTTAATGGACGGCCCTGATGTATCTTTGAACGGATCGCCGACTGTATCGCCGACAACGGCTGCTTTGTGCGCCTCGCTGCCTTTTCCGCCATGATGACCTGTCTCGATGTATTTTTTTGCATTATCCCATGCACCACCTGCGTTGGACATGAAGATCGCCATCAGTACACCTGTTACAAGAGCACCGGAAAGAAGTCCTCCAAGAGCCTCAACGCCAAGAACAACACCTACGATAACCGGAACAACGACCGCCATGATTCCAGGAAGCATCATTTCGTGAAGAGCTGCTGTTGTGGAGATCGCAACGCATGATTTGTAATCCGGTTTCTCGGTACCCTTCATGATACCCGGTTTCTCACGGAACTGGCGTCTTACTTCCTCGATCATCTTGTAAGCAGCCTTGGAAACGGATTCCATTGTGAAGGCCGAGAAGAGGAATGTAAGCATACCACCGATAAAGATACCGATCGTAACACGAGGAGCAAGGATATTGATCGCATCCAGATTTACTGCATTCGCATAAGATACAAACAGAGCAAGCGCTGTAAGAGCTGCGGAACCGATCGCGAAGCCTTTACCCATAGCTGCTGTTGTGTTACCTACAGAATCAAGCTTATCTGTGATCTCACGAACTGACTCATCCAGACCTGACATCTCTGCAATACCACCGGCATTGTCAGCGATGGGTCCATACGCGTCAACGGCAACTGTGATTCCTGTTGTGGAAAGCATACCAACTGCTGCAAGAGCGATTCCGTATAATCCATCCACACCGTATGCTACAAAAATACCAACACAGATCAGCAGGATCGGGAATGCTGTAGATTTCATACCTACTGCGATACCACTGATGATAGTTGTAGCTGCACCTGTCTCAGACTGCTCGCCGATTCCCTGAACCGGTTTATAATCTGCAGATGTGTAATACTCTGTAATGTTTCCGATGATGACACCGACAACAAGACCTGCGATCACAGCGATGGCTGCCTTCATGTCTCCGAAGAGAGTCTTGCTGAGGATCAGGGACACAATGATAACAAGTGCTGCAGATACATAGCTTCCTCTTGTGAGGGCTTTCTGCGGATTGGAATTATCATCACCTTTTACAAAGAATGTTGCAATGATGGATGCGATCAGTCCACAGCCTGCAATAGCCAGCGGATAGAGAACACCGGAAACTGCTCCGGCTACCGCACCAAGTGTAAGAGCAGATACCAGAGATCCTACATAGGACTCAAAAAGGTCTGCACCCATACCGGCAACATCACCTACGTTATCACCTACGTTATCCGCGATAACAGCCGGGTTACGAGGGTCATCCTCCGGGATTCCTGCCTCAACCTTACCTACAAGGTCAGCTCCTACGTCAGCTGCCTTTGTATAGATTCCACCACCAACACGTGCAAACAGTGCGATGGAAGAAGCACCAAGGCTGAATCCAGAAAGTACGTCAACGTTCTTTGTGATGATATACACAACGCTGACACCCAATGCACCAAGACCTGCAACACACATACCCATAACAGCACCGCCGGAGAATGCAATGGAAAGAGCCTTGTTCATTCCTCCCTCTTTTGCTGCATTTGCTGTTCTTACATTAGCCTTTGTTGCAACGGTCATACCGCAGTATCCTGCGATTGTTGAAAACAGAGCACCTACTACGAAGCAGATTGCTGTTACCCAGCTTCCAACTCCGATTCCGATCAGTACAAAAAGTACGGCTACAAAAATAACCAGGATCTTGTACTCTGCTGTTAAGAAGGCGCGGGCACCTTCTGCGATCGCACCTGCGATCTCCTTCATTCTGTCTGTTCCTGCATCCTGCTTGCTGACCTTCGCTGCAAGGTATGCTGCGAACAGAAGTGCCAGTACTGCTGCCACCGGCACCAAATACATGTAGTTTTCCACTCTTTTTACCTCCGTTCATGTATTGTTAATACTTTATCACATTATTTTGCATATTTCAAATAGAATTTTCACTTAGTTTTTTGTTAATATTGTGATATAATAAAAATTTATATAAATGGGATAAAAATTTTTTATATTATTGCTCGCATTTTTTCAGTTTCAGACAGCTTATATAATAGGAAGTTTTTTATATCTCTATTTGGACAAAATTTCCATTTTTCTTTCCAGAAGATTTTTTTCCAATAATTGTTTTTCTGCATTTTCGAATCCAATTCGTTCTATAGTCTCGGCAAAACGTTCTCCCTTTAATCCCTGGTCCTTAAAAAGCAGGATTGCCTTCTCAATAACATCCAGTGCCTCTTCCTCTGACGTAAAGATCCGGTTCAGGGCCTTTCCATGAGAAATTTTCTTTCCCCAGCGTCCACCGATATAGATCTTGAATCCGTAGGTACCGTCCGGGATGGAATGGAATGGACATTTTCCCACACACCTTCCGCAGTGTCTGCAAAGCTCCTCATCAATGTGCAGTTTCCCGTCAACGACTTTCGCCACTTTGTTTGGACATGCAGCTTCAATGGCACATTTTTTGCAGCCCTTGCATGCCTCGCTGTCAAAGTGCGGGATCCTCTGTCCGATGATCCCCACATCATTCAGATTTGGTTTCACACAGTTATTCGGGCATCCGCCTACTGCGATCTTAAATTTATGCGGCAGTGCAACCTGACGGTAGCCTTTATAGAATCTCCGGAAAATCTCTTCTGAAATTGCATAGGAATCCAGAAGTCCATACTGACAGGTGGTTCCCTTGCAGGATACTACCGGTCGGACCTTTGCTCCTGTTCCTCCTGTCTCCAGACCTTCCTTCGCAATAAATTCCTGAAACTCTTCGATCTTTTCATAGGGGATTCCCTGGATCTCCACGGAGAGCCTGGTCGTGTAGGTAAGATTTCCGTTGCCGAATTTCTCTGCTGCTTCCGCCATACATCTGTGCTGTGCCGCTGTCACCTTTCCGTTTACAGTGATCACCCGTGCAGAAAATTCATCGGTTCCCCGGTTATTTAAAAAACCCTGCCCCTTCAGTCTTTTCTCTTCCTCTTTGCTTACAGTTAATGCTGACATATTTCCTCCTCCTGGTCTCACCGGTATTCCGATACTTTCCCATGGTATCGTTGCCCTGTATTTTGCAATGTTGAAATCGTTTTCACGTACTTCCTACTATACCACTTGAAGATGTATTTGAGAAATGATATTATTTTATAAAAATGATAGGTTTTACCTATATACCAATTTACAATAAAAGGAGATTCCATATGACCATCCGCCATCTCACTGTTTTTGCGGCCGTTGCGGAACAGGGCTCCATGAGTGCTGCTGCCAAACATCTTTATCTTTCCCAGCCAACAGTCAGTCAGGCCATCCGTGAGCTGGAAGCTCATTATAACGGCCTTCTCTTTGAACGTCTTGGAAAAAAGCTTTATCTCACAGAACGGGGAAAGCTTCTTCTTCCCCATGCCCGTGAAATGATCCGCCAGTTTCAGCAGCTGGAAGAGCTGATGCAGAACCAGGGACAGTCTTCCACCCTGAAGCTTGGCTCCACCCTCACTGTGGGAACCTGCCTGACCCCATCCATTATCCTGGATCTGCAGAAAAAAATCCCGGACCTTGACGTTTACTCCTTTGTCACCAACACGCAAAATATCGAACAGAAGCTTCTGCGTTCTGAGCTGGACGCTGCTGTGGTAGAAGGTGAGATTCATTCCCCGGACCTTGTCGTTCTTCCCATCATCGACGACTGTCTGGTCCTTGCCGCCGGAAAAAAGCATCCGTTTTACCGCAGAGGACGCATCCATGTCCAGGAGCTGAACAACCAGAAATTTGCAGTCCGGGAATATGGAAGCGGTACCAGACAGCTTTTTGAGGATTACACCCTTCGCCATGATCTGAAGATCCGAACTGCCTGGGAAGCCAACAGTCCGCGGGCACTGCTGAACGCAGTGCTGTATAACCAGATGCTCTCTGTTATGTCCATCCGTCTTATGCATCATGAGATCCGTCACCGTTCAGTCCGGGTCTTCTGCAACGAAGCAGGGGAATGGAACCGGAAATTCAAGCTGGTCTATCACAAGAATAAGTTTCTTACCCCTGCTATCTTTGAGCTGGAAAAGATCCTTCACACCTATCAGCAGCTGGAACTACCCTCTGTCATGGGTGTTCTGGAACAGGAATAAGCAGGGGACTTACCTGATCCAGTAAAAAAACGGCCGCACATATCGCTCTTACGATATGTACAGCCGTTTTTCGTTTTTTTCTCACCCGACAGGGTCGGATCTTTTTTTGAACCGGATATTTAGTTTGATTCGTTGAACACGTTTTTATCCAGTGCACCGTTCTGGTGTGCAACGATGGTTGTGCAGACTGCATCACCGGTAATGTTAACCGCTGTTCTGGTCATATCCAGGATACGGTCAATACCCATGATCAGACCAATTGCCTCAACCGGAAGTCCTACAGAGTTAAATACCATGGTCAGAGTAACAAGACCAACACTTGGTACACCGGCAGTTCCTACGGAAGCAAGGGTTGCAGTTCCGATAACTGTCACATAATCCATCGGACTTAAGTGGATACCGAAGGCCTGTGCCGCAAATACTACGGCAACACCCTGCATGATAGAGGTACCGTCCATGTTGATGGTAGCTCCAAGAGGAATGGTGAATGAAGAAATCTTCTTGGAAACACCCACTTTTTTGGACAGGGTATCAATTGACATCGGGATCGTGGCATTGGATGTAGCTGTTGAGAATGCAAATGCCATAACCGGGAAAAATTTCTTGATGAATTTTATCGGATTCAGTCCTGTGAAGATCTTCAGCAGGATCTGGTATACGCCGAAGCACTGGATCGCCAATGCAAGGAGAACACCGATCATATATTTTGCCAGCGGGATAAACGCGCTGAAACCGATGTTTGCAAAGGTTCTGCTGATAAGGCAGAATACACCGATCGGTGCAAGTGCCATGATCATCATGGTCATCTCCATCATGATGTCATTGAACTGGCTGAAAAAGTTCGCTACTGTCTCTGCGCGCTCTCCCATTTTCGCAAGGATCACACCCACGATCAGGGCAAATACGATAACCTGAAGCATGGTTCCGCTTGCCAGGGAATTGATCGGATTGTCCGGAATGATATTCAGGATGGTATCCGTAAGAGAGGTAGCCTCCATAGTCTCCACAGAGGAAGCGGAGGACTGAATAGAGCTCATATCAAGTCCCACACCCGGATTGATCAGATTACCTACCGTCAGAGCAACCGAAACAGCCAGAGCTGTAGTCGCCAGATAAAATACCAGTGTTCTCACACCTACGGTTCCAAGCTTCTTGGTATCACCGATGGACATACTTCCGCAGACAAGGGAACAGAATACCAACGGTACAACCAGCATTTTCATCAGACGGATAAATCCCTGTCCGATCACATAAAGGATTCCCTCCACGATCACATCTTTCTTGAAGCTGCTGTCAGGAACCAGGTAACAGAGAATGATTCCCAGTATCGCACCTGCGATCAGCGCCACAAAGATCTTCGTGGTAAGGCCCATTTTCTTTTTCTGCTGTGTTTTCTCTTTTATATTTTTCTCTTTCATTCTAGTCCTCCGCTCTTTCATCCATATATTCTTTCAGCGATGCTTTCCAGTCCGGCATGTCATACACTTCAATAATACGGAGGATAAAATTATCAAGGACGGCATATGGCGGTCTGACAGAAGAAAGATCTGACTGCTCTGTCGGCACGGATCTCAGTTCGATCTCCTTTCCTGCAAGGCGAAGGATCTCGGTTGCAAACTCATAACGGTTGCATACACCGCTGCAGGTTACGTGATAAGTTCCATATTCGTTGGTATCGATAAGATACAGGATCATTCTTGCCAGATCCTTGGCGCTGGTCGGTGATCCGAACTGATCCGAAGCAACGGAAAGCGCCTGGCCTTTTTCTGCTGTCTCCAGCACACGGTTTACAAAATTGTTTCCGCCTTTTCCGTATACCCAGTTGCTTCGGATAATGAAATGTTTGTGTGTAAACTCTTTTACATAGTTCTCTCCGGCTCTCTTGGAACGGCCGTAAACAGTCAGCGGATTGGTATCGTCAAACTCTGTATACGGTTTTTTGCTCTTTCCGTCGAAAACATCATCTGTGGAAAGCTGGACGATCTTTGCCCCGCATTTTCTTGCCACGATGCTTAAGTTTCTTGCTCCCAGTGCGTTGACACGGTATGCATGTTCCGGATTCTTCTCACACTCATCGGTATCTGTGATACCGGTGCAGTTGATGATCACATCCGGACGGTTAATGGAACCGAAGTTGATCACTTCATCTGTGTCTGTGATATCCAGCTCATCAAGATCTGTGTTCAGAGTCTCGATCTGCATTGGATCCAGAACATCATTCAGTGCCCGTCCGATCTGTCCGTTGGCACCTGCGATCCATACTTTTAACATCTTTCTACCTCCCTGGTATAATGTGTGTGATACATAAATAAAGAGACATCGATTTAGATCAAAACCAATGCCCCTTTAACCTATATACTGAAATATATTTTATCAATATCACAAAAAGCTGTCAAGAAAAAAGCCCCTGTTTCCATAAGGTTCCTGCTGCTGATGTTACTGCCCACCGGCAGTATTTCCTCAAGATGTTTTTGTGAACAGAATTTACAGAAATCCTGAGGATCGGGAGTTCCATAACTCCCGATTTTGTATTGTAAATTCTGTCCCATGAATTATAATCTAAACAGGAGATCATCTAAAAACACATACAAAGGAGAAACTTATGAAAAAGCTAAAAGAATTAACATCTCTGCTATTTCTGTTCTGCTGTCTTTGCTTCTGTCTGATCCTGTTTCCACAGACAGCCCGGGCAGGCTCTCTTACGCCAACCGCACAGGACAATCTCAATGTCAGGTTACGCCGTACCTCTGATCTTATTCCTGTTTCCGGCGGATACATGAGGGTCTTCCACCAGAAAAATTCTGTCGGCGTTGAATATTACGATAATGATCTGAAGATCAGAAGCAAGCGCAAGATCAACATGGAGCTTCCACTGTGGGGTGGCTTTTATGCCGGATCTGACGGATATTATCTGATAGAAGGCCAGACAAACAACAAAGAAAACGATTCCGCTGAGGTCATCCGCGTTATCCGCTACGATACAAACTGGAACCGGAACGGTGCAGCAGCAATTACCAGTAACCCGGAGCTTTTTGGCGGTGAGGTCCGCACGCCCTTTGACTATGGCTGTGTGGAAATGACAGAAAGCAACGGCAAACTCTATGTTGTTACCGGTCACGAAGGATATGTGGATCCCTCTGTCGGTCAGGGACATCAGGGCTTCCTTATGGCCGAGATCGACCAGGCAACCATGAAAGGAAAGATCGTTTCCTGCGATCTGTGGCATTCCTTTGCACAGTATATCAAATCACAAGGTTCTTATCTCTACGTACTGGAGCAGAGTGAGGGTTCACGATGTACAAAGCTTTCCAGATACGACAGCACTACACTTGCCTGCACCACCATAGAGCTTTTGCCATACGGAGGCTCACATACTTCTGTGTGGGCACTGGCCTGCTACGCAAGCGTTGACGGCATGGCTGTTTCCTCTGACAGTGTATTATGCGTTGGCACTTCCATCGATCAGTCCAAATATGATAAGGTATCTGAAAACACGCCTCATAACCTTTATCTGTCCGTCACACCAATGTCTGACTTTTCCGAAAAAGCAACCACTACCAGGAAGCTTACCAACTTTACAGGCGGAGGAAAAAGCTTTGCGGGCGTAAAAATCACCAAAATAAATGACAACCGTTTTATGATTTCCTGGGAAGAATACGTCTCCGACGATAACAAGAAAAACTCTTCCGCTAACGATCCGCTCTCTTCCAGCACCCTTCATTATCTTTTTGTGGACGGAAAGGGAAAGAGTCTCAGCAAAGAGTTTACAACAGCTGCTCCGATTTCTGACTGTCAGCCTGTGGTAAAGGATTCCAGGGTCGTTTATTATGCTTCAAACTCCAACACCTTGAACTTTTATTCCATTAATTCCGACAACGGAAAAGCTGACAAAAAAACTTACCATATCGCAGGTGACAACGCAACCTGGAATTTCAAAAACGGTATCCTTACGATCTCCGGCTACGGACCACTTTCTATTTCCACAGAGGAAAACCACCGATACCCGGTCTCTTCAACAAAAGGCTGGTTTACCTTCTACAGCGATTCCTCCTGGAAAGCTATCAAAAACCAGATCAGAAAGGTAATAATAAAGCCCGGGATCACAAGTATTTCCGAAAGGGCCTTTGTTTATCTTCCTGAGCTGAAAGAAGTGGACATCCAGAAAGGGGTCACAAAGATCGGAAAAGAAGCTTTCGCCTACTGTGACAAGCTATCCAGGATCAACATACCTGATACTGTTAAAAGCATTGGAACGGATGCTGTGTGGGGCGGCTACGGGTATGTCAACTCTCATGCATATTTTTGCAAGATCCATGCTCCGTACGGCTCTTACGCAGTTACATATGCCAAGAAAAACAATATCAGCTATGCATGCAATATTTCCGATGCAGCTGTAACAGGGATCAAAAAAACATATACCTATACAGGCTCTGACATAAAGCCCGTTCCAACCGTAACTCTTGGAAAAGCAAAGCTTTCTGGCATCAATGATTATCATGTGACATACCAGAACAATAAAAAAGCAGGAACTGCTACCCTGAAGATCATCGGTGATAACCATTTCTACGGAACCATCACCTTAAATTTCCAGATCACTCCTGCAGCCACACCAAAGCCACAGACTGCAAAAACATTCCGGGATGCTTATAATGTCTACACAGTCAATGCCACCGGGACTTCCGTAGCACTGAAGGGACCACGTTCACGCAATACTGTCACTGCAAAGATTCCGGCCACTGTCAAAGCTAACGGAAAAACCTACAAAGTCACAGCCATTGCAGCCAATGCCTTCAAAAACTGTAAAAACCTGAAACAGGTAACGATTTCAGGAAATATCACAAGCATAGGTGCCGGAGCCTTCCAGGGATGCACAAGTCTTCGTACTGTAAAAATCGGTTCCCGAGTTTCTGCGATCGGCACAAAAGCTTTCTGTGACTGTAAGGCCCTTACCTCTGTCACCATACAGACAGGACGTCTTACTTCCAAAAGCTCAGGTAAATATATCTTCACAAGAGCAGGTCAGAATAATTACAAAAAACTGACTGTAAAGGTTCCGGCAAGCAGACTTTCCTCTTACAAAAAGCTGTTTCAGAGCCAGGGTCTGTCCACACAGATCAGGATTATCAAATAGTCAGGATCGTACCTTGCATTTCCACGCCCCTTATGCTATACTCAGTTTCGCTGCAAAAGCCCGCAAAAACCAAGGTCGTACAGGGCTTACAAGGCGGTCACCGCCTATAAATGTGCCGAGTGTTCGTGACCTTCCACTCGTAAAACAAAACTAAAGGAGAATAAAAAACATGAAAAACAAAGGTACTCATTTTCTGGTACAGGGAGCTGCCATTGCAGCTGTATATGTTGTCCTGACACTGGTATTCGCGCCACTTAGCTTCGGTGAAGTTCAGATCCGGTTTTCCGAGGCGCTGACCGTGCTTCCGTTCTTCACACCGGCTGCCATCCCGGGACTGTTCGTGGGATGTATCATTGCCAATCTTCTTGGCGGTGCGATTCCAGTTGACATCATTTTCGGAAGCATTGCCACACTTATCGGTGCATTCTTTACCTACAAACTTCGCAATACAGGCAAATGGACAGCCCCGATCCCGCCGATCGTTTCCAACATTGTGATCGTTCCTCTTGTGCTTCGTTACGGATATGGCATTAACCTTCCTATCCCGTTTATGATGCTCACAGTAGGAGCCGGCGAATTTATCTCAGCCGGTGTGATCGGTATGATCCTTCTTGGAGCACTTTCCAAATACAAAAATGTACTTTTTCATAAAAAAGCAGCAGTCTGACTAAATCTGCTGCCCACAAAAAGGAGCCATGAGAAAACAGCAGCATTTCTCATGGCTCTCTTTTATTTTTTCTCTGCGGATTCCTGCAGACTGCGCAGGATCCTCTTTTCCATTCTGGATACCTGTACCTGGGATACGCCAAGCTCATGGGCGATCTCCATCTGGGTCATGTTCTGAAAATACCGCATATAGATCAACCTCCGCTCCTTTGCCTCCAGAGTCCCCAGTATCTCTTCCAGAAAAATCCTGTCCAGTACTTTTTCCTGCCGGTTTTCTTTTTCCGGAAGCTTGTCCATCAGAGAAATCTCCGTTCCCTCACCCTGATAGATCGTTTTGTGAAGAGATTCCACTTCTGCACCGGATTCCATGGTCATTACCAGTTCTTCTATGGAAATTCCCATTTCCTCTGCCATTTCTCCCGTCGTAGGTTCCCGCTCCAGCCGGCGTGTCAGTGCTTCTCTCACCTGATAGATCCTGTAGTGGTTTTCCTTCAGAGAACGGCTTACCTTCAGTATCCCGTCGTCCCTGAGATAACGTTTGATCTCTCCGATGATCATGGGAACGGCATAGGTGGAAAATTTCACATCATAGGACATGTCAAACTTATCCACAGCTTTCAGAAGTCCGATGCTGCCGATCTGGAACAGATCCTCCATCTCCACCCCTCGTCCCAGAAAACGCTTTGCCACACTGTATATCAGTCCTGTATTTTCCTCAAACAAAAGATCTCTTGCCGCTTTATCCCCCTGGTGTGCACGCCCGATGAGGACAAGAGTACGATCCATAGTTACCTCCTGATGATCTTTTTCATGTGCACTGTAGTTCCACGGCCAACCTCCGATTCCACCTGAAGCTCATCCATAAACGCCTCCATGAATGTAAACCCCATACCGGAGCGGTCTTTATCAGCCTTTGTGGTAAACAGAGGCTCCATGGCTTTTTTGATATCCGGGATCCCGGCTCCGTGATCTGTCACATCTACCTGAAGCTCCTGCCCCCGGAGACGACATTCTACCCGAATCTTATGTATCTCCCCTTCATACCCGTGTATGATGCAGTTGGTCACTGCCTCCGATACTGCGGTCTTCAGATCCGAAATTTCCTCCAGCGTAGGATTCAGCTGTGTGCAGAATGAAGCCACAGCAACTCTTGCCAGTGCTTCATTTACCGGTCTGCTGTCAAAAATGATCGTCATTTCATTTGTGTTTTCCATCATAAACACCCTCCTGTTCACCTGCCGATTTTTTTATTCCACAGATTTCAATATATTTTCCCACTCCGGATAGCCGCAGAAGCTTTGCAATATGACTGTTCACATTGACAACCTGCACACATTTCCCCCTCATGCCAAGTGCCCGGTACCTACCCATCAGCAGACCGATCCCGGAACTGTCCATAAAAACGGTCTCTGAGAAATCAAAAATCATATTTTTTATATAGTTATGTCCAATAATCCGGTCTGAATCTCTCCGAATCTCATCAGAAGCCGGATGATCCAGTTCCGCCGGAAGATGTACAGTCAGCACGGTTCCGGATTTTTCAAAACCTGATGTCATTCTATCATTCCCCCATTTTTGATTTTTTATTCCATTTCTCATGACCAAAGGGTAAAAAAGAGGAATGCGCCAACGCACATTCCCCTTATCCGAGGTTTCTCCTCTGTATGAGTTATGATCTTTTTTATTCTGTATAACCTCCATCGTAAGAGGAATCCTCATATCCTCCGTCACTGTAGCTGCTGTCTTCTCCGGTATCTCCGTCAGAGCTCTGTGTATCTTCTCCCGCCGAAGCTGCGGCATCCGCTCCAGCTTCAGCTGTTCCATCTGTACTGCTGTCAGCACTGGACGTTCCGTCAGAAGCTCCGCTCTCGATCCCGCTTACACCGGTCTTTCCGCTGATAGTACTGTAAATCCCCTTTGCAGAATCTGACAGTGTATCCACATATACCTTCTGTAGTTCCAGCGCCGCTGTATCCAGATCCTCCTGCTGCATGGCAGTATATGCATTAAACAAAGCCTCATAGCTCTGACTGCGTTTCTGCTCTTCCTCTGCCTGCTTGGCAACTGCATCTGCCGTATCACTGGACTGGGCAGCTTCTCCCTGAGCTTTGGTAAGCTCCACGCTCTGGCTGGAAAGAGAATCACTGTACTGTATGATCTGCTGATTGGCCTGCCTGTAAATATCCTGTTTCACAGCCGGCAGTACAAGGAGCCAGAATGCTGCCGCCCCTGCCGCAAATCCAAGTACCGTGGTAAAGAAAAGTGATATCTTTGATCTTTCTTTATAAGACGACGGCCTTACAACGATTTCTCCTGAAATATTATCATTCTCATTTTTTTCATTTCCAAACAAGCCCTTACGCCGTTTTTCCATCTTTGTGGTAACACCCGTCTGCTCGTCAACTTCACGCAGGAAACGAAGTGTGGTGGTATTGGTCTTGTCGATCCTGGCTGCTTTTTTCAGGGTTCTTCTCGCCTTATTCCACTCCTGATTCTTCATCTGGATCAGAGCAAGAAGATGATACCCCTTGATCAGCTTGGGATTCTGGGACAGGATCTTTTTCAGGCGGATGGCCGCCATATCCTCATGGCCTTCCCTACACATGGCGAGGGCATTGTTATATTTCTTGATGCTTTCGTTGATTGTTTCCAGTTTGTTCTGGTTTGCCTGAAGCCTGGCAATATATTCTGAAGCCAGATTTCGGTTCTTCTGGATATTCTTGCTGATGACCCACTCACTCAGTGCGGCAACCACCTCACCGGTCTCAAAATATACAAGACCAAGAAGATTTCTTGCACGGATATTCCGTTTGTCATAAGCAAGACTTTGCTTCAGACAGCTGATCGCCCCGGACAGATCCCGGATGCTGGCTTTTTCCAGCCCCTGATTATAATAAAGCTTGGAAAGATAATCCACCTTCTTCTGGATCAGTACATTGGCTCCACAGTGCGGACAATAATCCAGATCTGTATCCGTCAGGAACGCTCCACAGTTTATGCAGTTCATCCACTTCTCCTTATCTTACACGTCTGTTGCTCTTGACCTCACGCAGCATCTCCTGGAGTACATCCATGATATCTGTGATCTCCCGGTCATAAATGACACCTTCTACATCTGCCACATCCAGACATGGTTCAAATTTCTTCAGTTCCTCTTCGTAATCGATCATAATTTTTTCCTCCTGATCACAGCCTTGATCTCACCGACCAGATAAAGGGATCCTACACAGAATAGCATTCCATCCTCACCTTTTTCCTTTACTGCCCGTTCAAAAGCTGCTGGAACATCCTCTATTGCTTCCACTTCCGGTACTCCGTCTTCACGGAAGATCTCCGCAAGCTCTTCTACCGGAACTTTACGGTATCCGCCTACCTGTGTGACGATCACATGTCGAAAACGGATCCTGCTACAGATCGTGCGGATCATATCCGTATAGTCCTTGTCATCCACTGCGGAAAACAGCAGCGTCAGAGGAAATTCCTTCTGGAAATGTTCTGCTGTCTCTACAAACTTCTCAACACCGTCTTCGTTATGTGCGCCATCCACGATCACCCCCGGAAGAACCGTTTCCATCCTTCCCTGCCAGCGTGTTTTTGCCATACCAGCCTTCAGAGCCTCCAGAGATACCGGAATCTGATCTTCCAGTACCTGAATGGTTTTCACCGCAAGCGCTGCATTCATAACCTGATAACGGGCGATAAACGGTATATCAAATACGGTATCGCCATATGTCTCGTCCTTAAGAGAAAACCGGATTCCGTCCTTTGTGATCTTATGGATCTCTGTGTCTTCCCGTTTCAGCTCATAATATGGACATCCCAGCTTCTCTGCATGCTCACGCATCACTCCGGCCGCATCCGGATCATTTCCATCGTAGATCACCGGAACACCCGGCACCATGATCCCTGCCTTCTCTCCTGCGATCTCGGAAACTGTATTTCCAAGATACTGCATATGATCGAGGCTGATGGATGTGATCACACAGGCTGCCGGATCCTCCACAGCAGTGGTTGCATCCAGACGTCCGCCAAGACCGGTCTCCAGTGTTACATAATCCACGCCGGCTTCTGCAAAGATCACCATTCCCATTAGAAGGAGTGTCTCAAAATAGGTGGGATGATAGCTTCCCTCTGCAACCAGCTCATCGGAAAGCTTTTTAACTTTTTCAAAAGCACGAAGGAAGGTATCGTCATCGATCACTTCCTCGTTGATCTGAAAACGCTCGTTGATCTCAACCAGATGAGGAGATGTAAAAAGTCCGCAGGAATATCCTGCTTCCCGAAGGACCGATGTGATAAAAGCACAGGTACTTCCCTTTCCGTTGGTTCCTGCCACATGGATCACACGGAATTTCCTCTGCGGATCTCCAAGTCTTCTTAAGCATTCTCTGGTATGGTCCAGGCTGTTCTTAGTAGTAAATCTCGGTATATCTTCAATATACGCAACTGCTTCTTCGTAATTCATAAAAAAAACCATCACTTATCTATAATGTATTCGTAAAGAACTTTTGGGGAGAAAAGCTTCTCCCCTCCTGTTCGTTACGATACCATTATATAATAGTGGTGGAAGATGTCCAGTCCTAATCGTAATATTTTATCCGACATTTTTTGTATCGGAGTATCTTTTCTATGCCATTTACTGGTTGTCTGTACTGTTTTCTTCACCGGAATCTTCTGTGGATTCCGTTTCTGACGCTGTATCCGTTTCCTCCATTGACCCTGTATCAGAACTGCTCTTTTCACTGTCAAGCTTCCACTTGCTGTCAGCGAGCAGCGCATAAACCGCCCGGTCATGGCTCTTTGTCATGGCCTTTCTTGTGGAACTGTTACTTCGCTGCACTACCGAGAGCCGGTCAAAATCATCCAGTTCCTTTCCGGTAATGATCAGCTTGGTAGGATTCACGTAAACCGTATCATACCATTCTCCGTTGATCTTCACCTGGCTGGACGGCGTAAAGTTTGTTCCCTGGATATAATAGGTGTGATCCGTCTCAGACACAACCTGAATGGAATCCAGCGTGGTATCATAGATTCCCATACGCATCTTTGTCCGCTCAAAAGGATTCGCTCCGTCATATGTATACTGCTTTCCGTAGAGAAGATCGTACTGCAGGGTCTCCAGATCCACCTGATAATTTTTGGTGTTTCTTCTTGCCTGATGATACTTGAAAACATTTCCCTCATGGATACCTACACGGTCCATAACCTCTGCTGCCATCTGGTATGCCGCAAGATTTTCTTTCTTTTTCTTAAGTCCGAAATTATCCCACATCACATACTCTGTCTGGAACAGATATTTATTCTCCACATCCTCCACGGTCAGTCCCATGGTCGGCAGATGATCACCATACATGACCAGTACCACATCCTCCGGGTAATCTGCCAGCCTGTCAGTCAGCTCTTTGACAAAATTATCCATCTCATGGATCTGATTTACATAATACTCCCACTTATTATTCAGCTCGTCAGTAGGTGCCCCGGAAACTGTGATCTCCGGATTTTCCAGTACCGGTTCTGAAGGATAATCTCCATGTCCCTGTACGGAAATAGTATATACATAATCAGGCCCTTCTGTAGAATCCAGACACTTGACGATCTCATCGGTGAGGACACTGTCCTTGGTCCAGCCCAACGGGTTCTTCTGGTTTTCATCCTTCATATACTCTGCCGAAGTGAAGGTATCAAATCCCAGATTCGGAAAAATACTTCTTCTTCCGTAGAAATTCGCCTCATTATTATGTACTGCATGAGCAGTATAGCCCAGATTCTTCAGAACATACGGTGCGCTCTCACAGGTAGTTTCCTTAAGGATACTCTTGTAAGGATACTCTCCCGGTCCAAAATAATGAAGGCTCATTCCGGTAATGGATTCAAACTCAGTATTTGCGGTTCCGGCTCCTACGGAAGGTACCTTATAATATCCGGAGGAATACTCCTTCATCAGCTTTCTGAAATTCGGGATAGGATCTTCTGACAGCTCCAGATAATTTACCAGCGTAGGATCAAAAAAGGACTCCAGCTGTAAAAACAGAATATTCGGATGACTGCCTTCTTTCGTTTCCGGAAGATTTTCTTCCGACTTCTCGATCCTTTTGATCTCGCTTTTGGAATAGTCTCTCGGGGCACTGATTCCGGTATTAAAGATCGTCGTTGCCAGACAGTAAGGATATCCGTAATCCTCATAAGCTATGGCAATGTTTCCAAAATAATTGGAAAGAACTCTTTTTTCCAGAGCAAGCTGTGTAATTCCTCCAAAGGCAAGGACCCCGACCAGGACCAACGGAATATTCACCTTGTATTTCAGCTTGCCTCTGTACTTCGGCGACCTTATCAGGATGATCAGAAGGATCAGAACCGCAATTCCCAGAAGAACTGCACCTATGGTCATCTGGGTATGGGTCAGATATTTTTTTGCAATACTGAGACCATCTGTCAGATTCTTCACATCCGGTCCTGTAAACGGTGTGACACGGTTGAGAAGAAGCACACCGTTTACGATTCCCAGAAACAGCCATAAGCTGCCCACAAAGATACGCCAGAAAATTCTCTTTCGGAAGAGATAAACAATCAGCATCGTCGTAAAGATAAACGCTGCATTATAAGCAAATACAAGCGGCCTTGTGGTCATGTAGGTCCACGCCTCTGTGAACGAGTGCCTGCATATGGCCTCGATCACAAAGTACAGGACTGCACAGCCCAGAGCCTGAAGTATCAGCGAAATCTTATTGAAAAAGTTACACCACTTCATTAAAACACTCCTTCGTTATTTCACCATCTGTGTTAACTGCAGGTTCACTTTCTCTTTCATCTCTTTGTATTTCTCAAGTTTCTCCTTCTCTGCCTCTACCTTGGCTGCAGGTGCCTTGTTCACAAAATTCGGATTGTTCAGCATTCCCTCGCAACGTGCGATCTCCTTTGTAAGTCGCTCCTGCTCTTTTGTGAGACGTTCGATCTCTTTTTCACGGTCGATCAGATCCTCCAGCGGCAGATAAACCACACCGTCTGCCACAACGATGGATACCGCATCCTCACCGATTCCGTTCTTATCCTGCTGTACGTGGATCTCTTTTGCAAACGCAAGGTTTGTAAAGGATTTCTTGCAGGACTCAAAACGTGCACAGCACTCTGCATCCTTGCCTACGATGTAGATATTGGTCTTTCTGTTCTGCGGTACGTTCATCTCGTTTCTGGTGTTACGGATTCCACGTACAACTTCCTGGAAGCTTGCAACTGCTTTCTCAGCATCTGCAAAGTTCATCTCATCTTTGTATACCGGCCAGTCAGAGATCATAATGGACTCTTCCTCAGGAAGCAGTGTGCAGTAGATCTCCTCTGTGATAAACGGCATGAACGGATGAAGAAGCTTCAGTCCCTGTGTCAGTGCAGTGCGAAGTGTCCACAGTGCATCGTTTGCTGCTGCCGGGTTCTCCTCTGCTTTCCACAGTCTTACTTTGGCCATCTCGATATACCAGTCACAGAGCTCATCCCACAGGAAGTCATAAACTTTCTGTACAGCGATTCCAAGCTCATATTTATCCATGTTCTCGGTAACATCGCGGATCACGATGTTCAGTCTGGAAAGGATCCATTTATCCTCGTTGCAAAGAGCGTTCAGGTCTTCCGGCTCTGTTACGGTCTTTCCTTCCAGGTTCATCATAATGAAACGGGATGCATTCCAGATCTTGTTTGCAAAGTTACGGCTGGACTCTACACGCTCCCAGTAGAAACGCATGTCATTTCCAGGTGCATTACCTGTCATCAGAGTCAGACGAAGTGCATCTGCACCGTATTTATCGATAACTTCCAGCGGATCGATACCGTTTCCAAGGGATTTACTCATCTTACGTCCTTGGGAGTCACGTACCAGGCCGTGGATCAGTACATGGTGGAACGGAGTCTCACCGGTCTGCTCCAGTGCGGAAAATACCATACGGATAACCCAGAAGAAGATGATATCATATCCGGTTACCAGAACATCTGTAGGATAGAAATACTCAAGCTCCGGTGTCTTATCCGGCCATCCAAGTGTGGAGAACGGCCACAGTGCGGAACTGAACCAGGTATCCAGAGTGTCCTCATCCTGATGCATATGTGTGCATCCGCATTTCGGGCATTTCTCCGGCATCTCTCTTCCAACCACCATCTCACCGCACTCATCGCAGTAATAAGCCGGGATCCTGTGTCCCCACCAAAGCTGACGGGAAATACACCAGTCACGGATATTCTCCAGCCAGTGCAGGTAAGTCTTGTCAAAACGTGCCGGAACAAACTGAAGGTTTCCGTCGTCCAGAGTTTTGATAGCAGCTTTTGCCATTTCGTCCATTTTTACAAACCACTGTGGTTTGATCATCGGCTCTACCGTTGTACCGCAGCGGTCATGGGTACCAACACTGTGGCTGTGCGGAACAACCTTTACAAGAAGTCCCTGCTCCTTCAGGTCCTCTACCATGGCCTTACGTGCCTCGTAACGGTCCATACCTGCATATTTTCCGCCAAGACTGTTGATGGTGGCATCATCATTTAAGATGTTGATCTCCTCAAGGTTATGACGGCGTCCAACCTCAAAGTCGTTGGGGTCGTGTGCCGGTGTGATCTTAACGCAGCCTGTTCCGAATTCCTTGTCAACATACTCATCGGCAATAACCGGGATCTCTCTGTCTGTAAGAGGAAGCTTCAGCATCTTTCCTACAAGGTCTTTATATCTTTCATCCTCCGGGTTTACAGCAACTGCTGTATCGCCGAGAAGTGTCTCCGGACGAGTGGTCGCGATCTCAACAAAACGTCCTTCCTCACCTACGATGGGATAATTGATGTGCCAGAAAAATCCGTCCTGGTCCTCATGTACAACCTCTGCATCAGAAATAGAGGTCTGGCATACCGGACACCAGTTGATGATCCTGGAGCCTTTGTAGATATAGCCTTTCTCATAAAGGCGGATAAATACTTCCTGAACAGCCTTGGAGCAGCCCTCATCCATGGTAAAGCGCTCACGCTCCCAGTCTGCAGATGCTCCCAGCTTTTTCAGCTGGTTGATGATCTTTCCGCCGTACTCCTCTTTCCATGCCCAGGCATGTTTCATAAATTCGTCACGGCCGATCTCGTTCTTATCAATCCCTTCCTTACGAAGTTTCTCTGTTACCTTAACCTCTGTAGCGATGGCTGCATGGTCAGTTCCCGGCTGCCAGAGAGCCTCATAGCCCTGCATTCTTTTGAAACGGATCAGGATATCCTGCATGGTCTCATCCAGTGCATGTCCCATATGCAGCTGTCCGGTTACATTGGGCGGCGGCATTACAATTGTAAAAGGTTTTTTGTCCGGATTAACTTTTGCATGGAAGTATCCGTTATCCATCCATTTTTTGTACAGACGATCCTCAATACCCTTGGGATCATAAGTCTTTGCAAGTTCTTTACTCATGTTTTCCTCCTGAATCTTTCTGATTATAGGAACCTTAAAATGCTCCTGTTCTCTGCAAGAAAAAACACGCCCTCCACACAAAAGCCAATAACTAATGTGCGAAGGGCGATCATTCTCGCGGTACCACCTTCATTATCCGGAAAAAACATCTGTTATTCCCGTCTATCTCTTGTCCCTTAACGCGGGGTACGTGAAAACCTACACAGCAGCATCTGCATCTGTTCTGCATTTCTGCTTTCAGTTTCCCGGCTCCTAAGCTACCTTCTGCAGTCCTCCATCTGAAAATGCCTTTCAGCCTGCGCTTCTCTTGCGTCTGTGCATTTCTCTCTGTCAGCGTAGATCTGCATACTCCTCTTATTCAACACCTTTGCCATGTTCCTACTATAATGAAATTTTCTTTTTTTGTCAAGACAGAGGCCTTATTTCAAAACTAAAAATCAAAATAAAAAAGAATATCTCCACCGGTTATTTTTTCCAATGGAGATATTTTTTTATCTATCTTTCTTTTATTGTTTTGTACTCCTTCTCAATGCCTGCGATCAGTGTTTTCATTGTATATTCCAGAATTTCATTTCCGAATGCTTCCGATGATTCTCGGACCGGATGACGTCCTGCAATACCGATCAGATTACTCTCATCTTCTTTTACCTGTCCAAAGTCAACCAGTTCCGGCCGAACAGCCATTACAATAGATGTCTCATTTGCTCCGGCATGATCATTCTGATATTTCAGTCTCTCATCATCCGCATAGGTCCATGCTGTCATAATGCACAGTCCGTATTTTTCTTCTGCCTCTTCCTTCATTTCCTGAAATGCATTTGTTGACGGACCGTGTCCATGTCCCACAACGATGCGGACTCCTGCTCTGGAAAGCTGTGCAAAAATACTGCGCAACAGATCCTGAAACAGTCCCTTTTCCATCCAGTAAGCACTGCCCTTCATCTGCTGGGCACAATAAGTATTCAGTGCGCCCTCTGTATTGATATCCATTCCATAAAATACAGTTCCCCGATCATCAAATAAACGGTCAGGTCCCATGAACAGCATCGGAAGCACTACACCACCGACCTTTTCTGCCACCCGGACAAACAGTTCTTTTGACTGGATCCCGTCAGCTCCAAGAGGCATATGCGGACCATGCCATTCCAGTGTGCCAAGTGGCAGATAGGCAACCGGCATCTCCTTTATCCTCTGTACACATTCTTCCGGAAGTAATTCCTCGTATAATACTTTTTTCATGCTCGTCTCCTCCTTATCCTTTTACCGCTCCGGCAATTACTCCCTGTATGATCCATTTCTGGCAGACCATATAGAAAATAACGATTGGTATGATCGCCAACACCAGCATAGCCATCATAAGTCCCAGATCGATAGAGCCATATCCTCCTCTAAGATACTGGATCGCTACAGAGATCGTTTTGTATTCAGAGCCAATTACAAGATATGGAAGCAGATAGTCGTTCCAGATCCACATGGCATTCAGGATCGCAACTGTCATGACGGTAGGACGTATCACAGGAAGCACGACATTAAAGTAGATTTTCATAATAGAACAACCATCGATCATTGCCGCTTCTTCCAAAGAAACCGGGATTGATTTGATAAAACCTGTAAACATAAACACTGACAAGCCGGCGCCAAATCCTACATAGATAAACACAATGCCGATCAGATTGTCCAGCTTAAACATATTTGACACTTTAACAAGAGTAAACATAACCATCTGGAACGGTACGATCATTGCAAAAGCGAACAGATAATACAGTACCTTTGTAAAATGACTTTTTACACGTACCAGATACCATGCTGTCATCGAAGTCAGCAGAACAATAAGGACCACAGATGCTACAGTTATAAATAAAGTAATAAAAAATGCCTGTATAAAACCAGTCTTGATCAGACCCTCTCCATAATTCGCCATTTTTACAAAGGAGTCAGCATTAGGAAGTGCAAACGGTGTACTGTTGATATACAGCTTGCTCTTAAAGGAATTCATAAATACAATAATGATCGGGGCAATAAATAAAACCGAGATCACTGTAAGAATTACGATCATTGCTATTTCGCTTTTCTTGTTTTTCATCAGCTTTCAACCTCCTTACGCCGTGTGACAACAAGCTGCGTTACTGAGATTGCAGCTACGATCAGCAAGAACAGCACCGCTTTTGCCTGTCCTATTCCCTCATATCCCATCCTGTTGTAGAATGAATTATAGATGTCCAGTGCAACCAGCGAAGTTGATTTTCCCGGAAGTCCTGCTGTCAGAGCAAGGTTTAAGTCGAACATTTTAAATGCATTTGTCGTTGTCATAAACAGACAGATCGTAATTGCAGGCATGATCAGAGGCAGGATGATCTTTGTAACCATCTGTCTCCGGTTTACTCCATCGATAAGAGCCGCTTCCTTTACATCCTCTGAAATATTCTGGATAGCCGCAATGTAAATAACCATCATATATCCGATCATCTGCCAGTTCATGGCGATCACCATTCCCCAGAATCCGTATGAGGCCTTCACAGTAAGCGTTGTTTTGAAAAAAGCAAGAACACCATTGATGATCAGCTGCCAGATATAACCAAGTACGATTCCGCCCAGGAGATTTGGCATAAATATAACTGTTCGAAAAATATTTGTTCCACGGAGCTTTCTCGACAGCACATAGGCCAGTGCAAAAGCGATCAGATTGATAGTCACAAGATTTACAAGCACAAATTTAACGGTAAACCAGAGAGAAGCCAGGAAATCCTTATCCTGGAATGCAACTATATAATTGCTCAGTCCAACCCACTGTGCATCTGCCACAGTCGTAAATTTAGTAAATGAAAGATAAATTCCCAGTATAAATGGAATAATAAATGCAACTGTAAATGCGATCAGTGTTGGCAGTACCAATATCACAAATCTCTTTTTAAAAGCTTTTTCCATCTTTTACAAACCCTCTCTTTTATTACACAGGGCAGAAACATTTCTGTCTCTGCCCATGCTCTTCTACTATTGTGCGATCAGAGCTTTCTCCGATGCCCAGCAGTCGATTGTCTTCTTCACTACATCATCCCATTCCATACTTCCCTGTGCATACTCAAGAAGATAGCTTCCAAGCTGGTTTTTAAATTCCTGGCTCGGGAATGTTGCAAAATCCCAGTTGACCGTGTATAAAGAATCATCGTTCATATAAGTCAGCATATCCTGTACAAGCGGGTTATCCGGTCTTTCATCCTCTCCAAATGTGGTAAACGGAGGAATCATTCCAAGGATTCCATTACAGTATGCTTTTCCGCTGTCACTGTTGAACAGCCACTCAAGGAACTTCTGAGAAGCTTTCTGGTCAGCTTCATTAGCCTTGCTGTTTACACAGATATAGTTTTCTGTTCCAACACAGAGTCCCTGTTTTTCTTCTCCCTCTACTCCTGTGTAGATTGGAAGGAACTTAATATCATCCTCTTTGACTACGTTTCCATCCAGGTCATAGATCATTGCCCATCCCCAGTTTCCATTCTGGATCATAGCCACATCGCCCATTGCAAATTCTGCCATGGATTCCTCAACATTTTTAGCACCGACCATAGTTGGCTCTGTACATGAATTGTTCAGATAAAGATCAAAAATATTTTTGAAATTCTTATTGTATGTAAATTTGATCTCATCCAGATTATCTACGTCATCATCTTTATACTCATAGTAGATCGGAAGATTCATAAGATGTGTCTGCCAGCGCCAGTCTTCTCCAGGAGCAAATGAAGTAGATCCGAAAACTCCCTGGATTCCAAGATCATCTTTATGCTTTGTCATATCCTCTACTACAGTTTTAAGTGTGTCGAAATTTTTGATCTCTTTTGTATCTGAAATATCAACGGCTTTATCCGGAAGTGCAAAATACTTCTTCATAATTGCATCATTGTAGATGATTCCATATCCTTCTACCGCATACGGTATAGCATATACGCCATCTCCGTCTGTGATCGCCATATCTTTGTCAGTCAGCCATTCATAAATCTGGGAATCCTTCAGATCAGCACAGTAATCTTTCCAGGTCTGATAGCCGATCGGTCCGTTAACATTGAAAAGTGTCGGCATTTCTTTTTTGGAAAGCTCGGATTTTAATGTCTGCTCATAGGTTCCGCTTCCTGCCGTAACTACTTTCATATTGATTCCGGTTTCTTTTGTAAAGCTTCCTGCTACTTCTTCCCATTCAGCGGAAAGCTCAGATTTAAAATTCAGGAAATATACAGAGCCTGTATCTTCTTCGTCTGTATCTTTTTTGGCTGTATCTTCCTTGACGGTATCTTCTTTGGCGGTGTCTCCTCCGGAATTGCCAGTATTTCCGGCTGTTCCGCATCCTGCAAGAGTCAGCAGTGACATTGATGCCGCAATACCAGCGGCAATTAATTTTTTCGCTTTCATATTTTTCCTCCTATTTTTCATAATGACCAGGAATCCCCACACTGTCACGGATCTGCAGCAGATATTCATTTTCCTTTTCATCACATGGTCTCTCGACTCCATCCTGTAGATACAGCATGCCGTTTATGATACTTTTTGCCTGATATTCTACCGGCTGACTGATCGTAGACAGTGAGGGCGTTATGCGTTCCGAAAACGGAATACCGTCAAACGAAACTACAGATACGTCCTCCGGAATTCTGTAACCATGCTTCATGATCCAGGACATTACCTCTATCGCAACTTCATCGCTAAAACAAAACAATGCCGTTGGCAGCTTCTGAGGTACAAATATCTTCTCTATCACAGAAATCAGACTGCTTTTTTCATAGTCTCCATGGATCTGACCGATCAGGGACTCTTCTTGATCCAGCTGCATCTGCTTTACAGCTCTTAAAAATCCCCGTTTCCTTGCAATAAGGAAGCTGTCGTCCATTTCGTCAATGCAAAAGATGCCCCCTATCCTTCTGTGGCCAAGCTGGGCAAGATAGCATATGGTCTCATAGACAGAGCTTTCATTTTTTTCCATGATATTCAAACGCATTTCCGGTGACTGCATATGACAGACTTTAATCCTAAAATGTTCTTTTATATACGCTTCCTCTTCCCGTGAGAGCAGAAAAAGGCTAAAGCAGACTTCGATTCCTCTGATCTCCAGTTCTCTTAATGCTTCCAGTTTTTCCTCAAATCCTGAATTGCAATAACGGATAATACAGCCATATCCCATCTTACATGCAAACTCATTCAGATACCGAAACAACAGAAGCTGATACTGATTAATGTAGTTTGTCATTATAAAGCCGAACAGTTTTGACTTCTTACCAGCCAGATACTGTGCGTGAACGCTGGGATTATAATTGTACTTTCTGATGGTATCTACCACTCTTTTCTGCAGCTTCTCGCTGACTGGTTTGGAACGGTTGATAACACGGGAAACTGTAGCGATCGAACACCCGCTTTTTTTCGCGATAAATTTAATATCTATATTTGCCATATTTAAAATTCCTCCGGAAGAATTCTATGGTTACATCTTACAGGAAAACGTTTACATTTCAATTGTGAAATACTTACAAAATTAGCTTCAGGCAGATCATGGTCATCCCAGTCTTTCAGGATATTCATTACAAAACTGCCTGCATACAGGGAAATATGTAAAATTCCTGTATGCAGACAGTCTTATCATTTCATTATTTTATTCCACGCTCTTCAGTGACTCTACCATATTGATCTTTTTCAGCTTAAAATGCATCACCATATTTACAAACATGGAGAACCCAAAGGTAATGATTCCACTGTAAACAAAGCTTATTGGCTTGATATTTCTTCCGAACATCACCGCATCTACCTCAACGGTTGTGATCACATACCGGTGAAGGAGGATTCCGAACACTGCGCCTGCCAGAATCCCTATGAAGGACAGCAGGATATTTTCCCGAAATACATACTGGGAAACCTCGCCATCATAAAATCCCAGGACCTTCAATGTTGCAAGCTCTCTCTGACGCTCTGTGATATTGATGTTGTTCAGATTATACAGTACCACAAATGCCAGCATTCCGGCAGAAATGATCAGGACCCAGATCACCGCTCCGAGGGATCCCAGCATTCGCTCTACCTGACCTGCTGTGCTGCTTGTATAGCTGATACTTAAAGCTGCCGGATATTTCAGGATCGCATTTCCAAGAGTTTCCAGATCACTCTCTGCATCCTCTTTCATAGTATATACTGTACTTGAATACTTCGGTTTCTCCCCGAATGTTTTTTCATAGCAGGATGGGGTCATGTAAACGTAATGTCCCATATAGTTCTCTGTGACAGCAGTGATCTTTACTTTATACTTTCTGTTGTCTTTCTCCAGGGTGATCTTGTCTCCTGCTTTCACACCGATAAGAGAAGCCGTTTTTTCACAGATCACCGCTCCATCATCGGTAAGCTCATACTGCTCGTGGGACTTTCTGTCACGTAATGTTACATCCTCTTTAAAATTTTCCGTATTTTCCGGAACATACACATAGATACTGACACTTCCCTTTTCTTTTGGTGCCGTCATCTTGGTGAGCTGCACACGGGTATAGTGATCGATCTCGCTGTTTCCGTCCAGAAATTTCAGAAGATCCTTTTCCTGGCTGTCTGTGGCATCCTCATCATTGATCACCATGGCATCATAGTGCTGGATCTGGTCATATTGGAGAATCGCAATATCCATAATGGAGTCATAAAGTCCGAATCCTACAAGCATCAGTCCCATGCTTCCTGCAATTCCGAAAATGGTCATAAAAAGACGCTTTTTATAACGGAAGAGATTTCGCATGGACGATTTCCAGGAAAAGCTCAGATGCTTCCAGATAAAGCTGATCCGTTCAATAAGGATCCGTTTTCCTTCTTTCGGTGCAGGCGGACGCATCAGAGATGCCGGTGTTTCTGCCAGGGTTTTTGCGCAGGAAAACAGTGTAGCGCCCATAGTACAGATCACCGCTGCCCCGGAAGCGATCAGTGCATATTGTAACTCATAATCCAGCTGCATGTGATCGCCAATATTCCAGTACATGATTCCATACGCCTGGATAATGATAAACGGAAGAACCTTTTCTCCGAAAAGTACTCCTGCGATACTTCCACCTACTGTAGCCAGAAATGCGTAGCTGAGATACTTGGATGCAATGGATGCTTTTCCGTATCCCAGCGCTTTCATGGTTCCGATCTGGGTTCGCTGTTCCTCCACCATTCGTGTCATCGTGGTAAGACTGATCAGAGCCGCTACAAGGAAGAATATCATCGGAAAAACCTTTCCGATGTTTTTCAGTCGCTCTGCGTTATCACCAAAATCCGAATATTCTGGAAGGTCATTGCGGTCCGTGACGATCCACTCCGGTGTTTCAATATCATCCACCTCTTTCTGGGCATCCTCGATCTTCTGCTGGGCTTCCGCAATTTTGTCATCGGCTTCTTTTTTGCCGTCCTGATATTCTTTCTTTCCATCGGAAAGCTTCTTTTTGGCGTCCTCCAGGTCTTTTTTGGCGTCTTTTAATTTCTGTTCATTTTCCCGGATCTCTTTTTCACCATCCAGGAGCTTCTGTTCATTTGCATCCAGTTCTGCCTGACTGCTGGTAAGCTTTTCTGTATTGGCCTGGATCTCTGCCTGACCGGCATTTAACTGGGCCTGTTTTTCCTCCAGCTGCTGCCGCCCTGAGCTGAGCTGGGCTCTGGCCGAATCCAGCTGGCTCTGGCCATCATCCAGAGTTGCCTGGTTTGCCGCAATTTCTTCTTTTGCCGCTGAAAGCTCAGCTTTCTTTGTTTCCAGCTCTTTTTTCCCTTTATCCAGTTCTTCCTGGCCTGCGTTCAGCTGTGCTTCTGTCTGGGAAAGTGTCTCTTCCTGTTCCTTGATCTGGCTGAAGCCCTCATTGATCTGACCAAGGCTGCTCTCCAAGGTAGCTCTTGTCTGGGCCAGCTCTGATTTTTTTGCAGTAAGCTCTGCCTGCGCCCCGTCGATCTGTGCCTGACCGGCATTTATCTGTTCTTCCATTGCACTGATCTGACCATTTAAAGTCTGGATCTGCGTGGAAAGCTCCGCCAGCTCTTCCTCGGTTTTTCCTGTTTCCGCACCAGCATCATACTGCGCCTGCAGCTCCGCCGCCTGACTGCTTAATGCCTCTTTCTGACTGGTCAGTTCATCCAGCTGTGCCTGCTGCCCGGAAAGGGATTCTTCACTGGAACTGATCTGGGATTCGCCCTCGGAAACCTGTACAAGTCCTGCCTCACACTGTTCTTTCTGACCGGTGAGAGCAGTCTTTGTTTCTTTGATCGTATTCTTTCCCGTTTCCAACTGTTCTCTTCCACTGTCAAGCTCAGCCTGTTTGCTTTCCAGTGTTTTTTCCGCTTCACGGAGCTGGGCCTCACCGTCACTTACCTGCTGTTTTGCGGCATTCAGCTGTTCATATCCGGCAGTCAGCTCTGCCTGCTTCTCATTTATCTGTGCTTCGGAGTCGGCAAGCTGGGATCTGGCAGTATTTAACTGGGACAGACCGTCTTCCACCTGCTGTTTTGCGCTGTTAAGCTGAGACCATCCATCTTCAATCTGCTTTCTTCCGTCAGCAAGCTGCTGTTTTCCATCGGTCAGCTCCTTTTTTGCATCACTGAGCTGCTGTTTTCCATCTTCGTACTCTTTTTTTCCATCCTCATACTTCTTCTGCCCATCATCCAGCTTTTTCTTCGCGTCGCCAAGTTTTTCCTCTGATTCCTTCTTTCCGTCCTCAAGCTCTTTTCTGGCATCATCCAGTTTTTCATTGGCTTCTGCGACGATCTCCTCGTAGCGCAGGCTGCACTGTTCTTTTTCGATACCTTCCACGCGTTTCCGGATCTTTTTGATAAGATTGTCGTAGGCATCGGTATAGCTGATCACATCCCCGGATTCATGAACCATAATATAGATCTGGGTAAAAGCTTCCTGTTCAAAATCCTCTGGAAGAATGTATCCGAAGCCGCTGACCTCACCCGATCCAAGAGTCGTATTTCCTCTGTTAAATGAAATATAAAGAGGGCTGCTTCCGATTCCCACAACTGTATAGGTTGTTTTTTTCAGAAGCTCACTGTCTCCATCCTCACTGACAGATATGGTATCCCCGATTTTATACCCCCGATTCTTTGCAAATGGCTTGTCCAGAAAAATCTCGCCGCTTTTTTCCGGTATCCTTCCTTCATCTGCTGTAAGTAGATTAAAATTGCTGCTGATAGATTCCAGATGAAGAACCTTCCTGGCATCGTCCTCTCCACTCATAACATCCGTAGAGTAGCTGCCCTCAGCCAGTTCCACACCGTCAATATCCGATACCGCTTTTACATCACGCTGCGTCAGTCCCAGGGTTCCCTGGATCTTCAGATCCATCAGCTTTGCTGCTTCATAATAAGCATCTCCGGAATATCTCATATCCGGAGAAGACGCCTGGATCCCGGAAAAAAATGCAACACCCAGTGCCACGATCAGAAAGATCGAGATAAAACGTGCTTTACTTTTCCGGATCTCCATCCAGAAATCTTTGTGTAATGCCTTCATTCCGTCACCTACCATTCAATCTCTTCCACTGGTGTGGGATGTGCATTTTCAGTCATCCTGGAAACCTTGCCGTTTTTGATCTTGATCACACGGTCGGCCATAGGTGTCAATGCAGAGTTGTGAGTAATGACAATAACCGTCATGCCCCGTTCCCTGCAGGTATCCTGAAGGAGCTTCAGGATTGCCTTGCCGGTCTGATAATCCAACGCTCCTGTAGGTTCATCACAGAGCAGAAGCTTTGGATTCTTCGCCAGCGCTCTGGCTATGGAAACTCTCTGCTGCTCACCGCCGGATAACTGTGCCGGAAAATTGGTCAGTCTCTCCTTCAGCCCTACTTCCTCCAGAACTGTCCTGGCATCCAGAGGATCCTTACAGATCTGAAGCGCAAGCTCCACATTCTCCAATGCAGTCAGATTTGGCACCAGATTATAAAACTGGAATACAAATCCAATATCCTCCCGCCGGTATCCGGTCAGCTGCCGGTCTGTATATTTTGCAATATTTTTTCCATCGATCCAAACATTGCCGGATGTGGCCTTATCCATTCCGCCCAAGATATTCAGCACCGTTGTCTTTCCGGCACCGCTTGGTCCTACCACAACCACAAATTCTCCTTTTTTTATCCGGAAGCTGATCTCATCCACAGCTATGATCTTCACTTCTTTTGAGCCATAGATTTTGGATACATTCTCCAGCTTCACATAGTCTTCCGTATGCTCCATTTCCACCCCTCCTCTTTACTCTCTATATGATTTCAGGGGGCTTTTATCTGCCCCCTTTTAATTCTCTCACTCACGTATCACAGCTGTAGAAAAATGTTTTCGGCTGTGATCGAATATTATCAATAACTATATTTATAAGTATATCGGTTCTTAATTCAAAATGCAATTTCTACTTATATTTTACAAAGATTTTTCATTCCTGCGCATTTGTATTTTACATTTCTTTTCTATAATACAGACAGATAAAGGAAATCAATATTATGGCTGACTGTTGCTGACAACAGCAGAAGTATAATTCCAGCAAAACAGGAGGAATGGATTATGTATAAAGTACTGTGGAATCACTTAGATCAAAATTTAAAAAAGGCCCCTGCGCCAGCTGTTTTTCTTGCACTTTTGACAGTTGGATGGAGTGTAGCCGGAATTCTTGCAGGATTACTTGTTTGTCTGGAACTTCAGACAGAACTGATGGTGAAGCTGACTGTGATCTTATGTGCCGGTGGATACGCCGGACTGATTCCCGGTTTCTTCGGTGGGATCTTTTATCTTTACCGAATGGATCTTCGGAAACCTTCTGCGGGTCCTGCAGCTGATCTGGCAGCTGAAGCGGAAAAAGCTTCTGCCGATCCTGCTTCATTGATCTATTTTCACAATAATTGACAAAAAAGCAGAACTCTGCCTGGTTGTGCAGGGTTCTGCTTTTTTTATTGAATATGTGTATTAAGTTTGATTACTTTCTTATGGAATCCGCAAGCTTTTTTGCTTCTGCTGTCAGTTCTCTTATTTTGTCAAATTCTCCTGCCTTCACAAGATCTCCTTTTACCATCCAGCTTCCGCCGCAGCAGAGGATTTTGTCACAGGAAAGATAGTCCTCAAGGTTTTTCGCATTGATCCCGCCGGTAGGCATAAAACGGATTCCTGTATAAGGAGCTGCCATTGCAGAGCATGACGCTTTGCGTGCTCAGGATGCCATGTATCTTCATCTGGTTTATAATCGTAAACGAATCCTGCTTACGGAAAAAAATTCCTGATCTGTCGGACAGCATCAGGAAAGGATGCTGTCCGATCTTCCAGAAGTATGTCTTCACGGTCTTCAGCAAGTACATTTTTATAGGAAAAATAAGCCCTGGAAATTCATCTTTCCAGGGCTTTCTAAGAGGTGCCACCCGGATTTGAACCGGGGATAGAGGTGTTGCAGACCTTTGCCTTACCACTTGGCTATGGCACCATGCTCCCCCTGTTGGACTCGAACCAACGACACTGCGGTTAACAGCCGCATGCTCTACCGACTGAGCTAAGGAGGATTACTTAAATATTTAATTAAGGTTTGTACCTTAAAAACTACATACATGCTTGTTGATCGTTAATCAAACTCTTTGAATCAATTCTTAA